>NZ_JASKYR010000038.1:0-22870 GCF_041028215.1 Streptomyces flavofungini | reverse complement strand
CCCGCGGCCCCGCGCCCCCTGCTGCCGTCCCCGCTCCAGCGGGTGGCGGACGACCGCTTCGAGCGCCACGGCGTCACGCTGCTGCTCAAGCGGGACGACCTGATCCACCCGGACCTGCCGGGCAACAAGTACCGCAAGCTGGTCCTCAACCTGTCGGCCGCCGCCGACGCCGGGCACGGCACCCTGCTCACCTTCGGCGGCGCCTACTCCAACCACCTGCGCGCCACGGCCGCCGCCGGCCGCCTCCTCGGCTTCACCACCATCGGCGTCGTACGCGGCGACGAGCTCGCCGGGCGCCCCTTGAACCCCTCTCTGGCCCGCTGCGCGGCCGACGGCATGCGGCTGCACTTCGTGGACCGGCCCACGTACCGCGCGAAGGGCGAGCCCGCGACGCTGGAGGCGATCCTGCGTGCGACGGACGCGCGCGACGCCTACGTGATCCCCGAGGGCGGCAGCAACGCCCTGGCCGTCCGGGGCTGCGCCGCGCTCGGCGACGAGCTGCGCGGGCACACCGACGTGGCGGCCGTGGCCTGCGGCACCGGCGGCACCCTCGCGGGCCTCGCCGCGGGGCTCGGCCCCGAGCGGCGGGCCCTTGGCATACCGGTGCTCAGGGGCGGCTTCCTCGGCCCGGAGATACGGGCGCTCCAGGAGCGGGCGCTCGGCGCGCCGACCGCCAACTGGAGCCTGGACGAGCGCTTCCACTGCGGGGGCTACGCCCGTACGCCCCCCGAACTGCTCGCCTTCGCCGCGGACTTCGAGCAGCGGCACGGCTCGGCGACGGGTCTCGCCGTGGAGCGGATCTACGTCGCCAAGCTCCTGCACGCCCTGACCGCCCTCACCGAAGAGGGCGCCTTCCCGCCCGGCACCCGGCTGACCGCGGTCATCACCGGCACCGGGCGGGACCCGGCCTGAGCCGCGCGGGCGGGGCTACTCGTCCACCTCGCGGTGGACGGCCGCCTCCTCCAGGTCGAGCTTGCGCAGCAGCGTCCGCATCATCTCGTCGTCGATGCGCCGCTCGTCCCGCATCCGCACGAAGACCTCGCGCTCCGCGGCGATCGCCTCGCGCGCCAGACGGCGGTAGGTGTCGTCCGCCGACTCGCCCGTCACGGGGTTGGGCTGGCCGAGCCGCTCCCACACGGAGTTGCGGCGGCGCTCCAGAACGGTGCTCAGACGGTCCTGGAGGGGCTGTGGGAGGCAGTTGCGCTCATCCTCCATGAGTTCCCGCACCCGCTCCTCCGCGGCTTGTGAGGCGGCGTTCTGCGCCTGCGCCTCGGCGAGCGTCTGGGTCTGGCTGTCCCGGCCCGGCAGTTTCAGGACACGGATCAGCCCCGGCAGCGAGAGTCCCTGCACGACGAGCGTGCCGATGACCGTGGTGAAGGTCAGGAACAGGACAAGGTTGCGCGCGGGGAAGGGCTCCCCGTCGTCCATCACGAGCGGGATCGAGAAGGCGATCGCCAGCGAGACCACGCCCCGCATCCCCGCCCAGCTCACGATGAGCGGCCTGCGCCAGTCCAGGTCGTCCTCGCGCGCCCTGATCCGCTTCGAGAGGGCGCGCGGCAGATAGGTCGCCGGATAGGACCACACGAAGCGGATCACCACGACGAAGACGAAGACGCCGACGGCGTACCAGGCGGCCTGGCCGACGCTGTACTCGCCGAGCCCCTTGAGCACGACGGGCAGTTGCAGGCCGATGAGCGCGAAGACCGCGGACTCCAGGATGAAGGCGACCACCCGCCACACCGCGGCCTCCTGGAGCCGCGTCTCGAAGTCGACCTGCCAGGAGCGGTGCCCGAGGTAGAGGGCGACGACGACCACGGCGAGCACTCCGGAGGCACCCACCTGCTCGGCGGCGGCGTACGCGACGAAGGGGATGAGCAGCGACAGCGTGTTCTGGAGCATCGCCTCCTTGAGGTGCGTGCGCAGCCAGTGGATCGGCACCATCAGGATCAGCCCCACGCCGACCCCGCCGACCGCGGCCATGAGGAACTCCCGGACACCGCCCGACCAGCTCGCACCCTCGCCGACGGCCGCCGCGAGGGCGACCTTGTAGGCGGTGATCGCGGTCGCGTCGTTCACCAGGGACTCGCCCTGGAGGATGGTGGTGATCCTGGACGGCAGGCCGACCCTGCGCGCGATGGCGGTCGCCGCGACGGCGTCCGGCGGCGCGATCACGGCGCCGAGCACGAGCGCGGCGGTCAGCGGCAGGTCGGGGATGAGCAGGTAGGCGAGCCAGCCGACGGCCACGGTGGCGAACAGCACATAGCCGACGGAGAGCAGCGCGACGGGTCTGAGGTTGGCGCGCAGGTCCAGGTAGGAGCTCTCCAGGGCGGCCGTGTGCAGCAGCGGCGGCAGGATCAGCGGCAGCACGACGTGCGGGTCGAGGTGGTAGTCGGGCACTCCGGGCACGTACGCGGCGACGAGCCCCGCACCGACCAGGAGCAGCGGTGCCGGTACCGGCGTCCTGCGCGCGGCCCCCGCCACCACGGCGCTCGCCGCGACCAATGCCACCAGGGGCAGTACATCCATCGGCAGACCCCTCCGCCTTCCGCTTTCCCGACGTAACCTGGCAATCATGAACGAGTGCCCGCACGTCGCCGCGCTGCCCCACCCCGAGGTGTCCCCCCTGAGCGACACGTGCCTGGAGTGCCGTGCGGCCGGCACCCACCCCGTCCAGCTGCGGCTCTGCCTGGAGTGCGGGCACGTGGGCTGCTGCGACTCGTCGCCGTTCCAGCACGCGACGGCTCACTTCAGGGAGACCTCACACGCAGTGATGAGGACCTTCGAGCCCGGCGAGAGCTGGCGCTGGTGCTTCGTGGACGGTTCGATCGTCTGACGCCTGGGTACTTCAACCCGGCACCCGTTCTTTCCAATTGCGCCCGCCGAACCCCTAGCCACTGTGCGTACTCATATGCTTACTATGAGTGACAGCATCGGGGCGGGGTCCCCGGGACACGGAGCTGGGGATCGCGGTAGCGTCACCGCAGAACTACGTGGTGCGTCACCCGTGTGACGCAGGCCGGACCACCGCCGACGGTGGCCGGAGCCCCGAAAGTGCTTGTACCACCTTGGAGGTGAGGGTGTCCCAGATCGCAGGCGAGCCCGGAAATCAGGACTTCGTGGAGGTCCGCCTTCCGGCTGCGGGTGCCTACCTGTCGGTGCTGCGGACGGCGACGGCCGGCCTCGCGGCGCGTTTGGACTTCACTCTCGACGAGATCGAGGACCTCCGCATCGCGGTCGACGAGGCCTGCGCGATCCTCTTGCAGCAGGCCGTGCCCGGCTCGGTGCTCAGCTGCGTCTTCCGGCTCGTCGACGACTCGTTGGAGGTGACGGTCTCGGCGCCCACGACCGACGGCCGGGCCCCGGAGCGGGACACCTTCGCCTGGACTGTGCTGTCGGCCCTGGCGGGCCAGGTGGACTCCACCGTCGCCGAGGACAACACCGTCTCTATCAGCCTCTACAAGAAGCGCGGCGCGGGACCCGGGCCGGCGTGAACGGAGACGGGCCGGTGCGGGACGAAGAGCGCGGCACACAGAGTCTGCCCGTCGACGGCAGGGAGGGGGTGCGCCGTATGACCACCGGAATCCCCGAGCAGCAGGCAAAACCGCACCCGGAGGACCCCGAGCAGTCGGGTCCGCTGACGGTGGCCGATGTGTCGGAGCAGGCAGAGCCGACCGCCAGGGACGAGTTCGAGCAGCTCTCCGGCCGGGGCGGCGGGCGACGGGCGGGAAACATGAGCGAGCACGAGCACAGCCGGCACGATCCTCGGGACCGGAGCAGCGCACGCGCGATGTTCGTCGAGCTGCGCGCCCTGGAGAACAGCAGTCGGGAGTACGCGGAGCTGCGCAACCAGCTCGTCCGCATGCACCTGCCGCTCGTCGAGCACCTGGCCCGCCGCTTCCGCAACCGCGGCGAGCCGCTCGACGACCTGACCCAGGTCGCCACGATCGGCCTGATCAAGTCCGTCGACCGGTTCGACCCGGAGCGCGGCGTGGAGTTCTCGACGTACGCGACCCCGACGGTCGTCGGCGAGATCAAGCGGCACTTCCGCGACAAGGGGTGGGCGGTCCGCGTCCCGCGGCGCCTCCAGGAGCTGCGCCTGTCGCTCACCACGGCGACGGCCGAGCTGTCCCAGATGCACGGCCGCTCCCCCACCGTGCACGAGCTCGCGGAGAAGCTGGCCATCTCCGAGGAGGAGGTCCTGGAGGGCCTGGAGTCGGCGAACGCCTACTCCACGCTGTCCCTGGACGTCCCCGACACGGACGACGAGTCACCGGCCGTCGCGGACACCCTGGGCGCTGAGGACGAGGCCCTGGAGGGCGTCGAGTACCGCGAGTCGCTCAAGCCGCTCCTGGAGGACCTGCCGCCGCGCGAGAAGCGCATCCTGCTGCTCCGCTTCTTCGGGAACATGACGCAGTCGCAGATCGCACAGGAGGTCGGCATCTCGCAGATGCACGTCTCGCGCCTGCTGGCCCGGACCCTGGCCCAGCTCCGCGAGAAGCTCCTCGTCGAGGAGTGAGCCGGGCGGCCGGGGAGTGAGCCGGGCGCGGGCCCGGCAGTGAGGTGCGGGGCTACTTCTGGTCCCGCACGCCGCCGGGGCCCCGGATGCCCAGGGCCTCGGTCGTCGCCGGATGGACGAGCAGCACGAGCGAGGCGACCGCCACGGCCGCGAGGGCGATGCCCGCGGGGATCGCGGCGCTGTCGGCCTGGAGGAGCTGCCAGGCCACCGGCAGCGCCATGATCTGCGTGATGATCGCGGGCCCGCGGCTCCACCGGCGCAGCTTGAGCAGCCCGCGCGCGGCGAGCAGCGGCAGCAGGGCGAGGACGATCAGCGTGATGCCGCCGGTCTCCGCCTGCCGCGGATTGTCGGGCGATCCCGCGAGCCCCATCACGAGCATGTACACACCCCCGGCGACCAGGGCGAGGCCCTCCAGCGCGGACAGGGCCGCGGCGGCGGTGAGCCGCCCGGGACGCGGACCCGGCACGGCCGGCTCCGGGGCTTCGGGGGTGGTCTTCCGCTCAGTACTCACTCCAGCAGGGTAGCTCTGGGCGCCCGTGCGCCGGCACCTCGGTCTGGGCCGCCCGGTGGGGGCTAGGTACCCTGCTGAGCATGCGTGCACTTCTCGTGGTCAACCCGGCGGCAACCACCACCAGTGCGCGTACGCGTGACGTCCTGGTTCACGCACTGGCGAGCGAGATGAAGCTCGACGCGGTGACGACGGAGTACCGGGGTCACGCCAGAGACCTCGGCAGGCAGGCCGCGGAGAGCAAGGACATCGAGCTGGTCGTCGCTCTCGGTGGCGACGGCACCGTCAACGAAGTCGTCAACGGACTGCTGCACCACGGACCCGACCCGGACCACCTCCCCCGCCTCGCCGTCGTCCCCGGCGGCTCCACCAACGTCTTCGCGCGCGCCCTCGGCCTGCCGAACGACGCCGTGGAGGCCACCGGCGCCCTGCTCGACGCGCTGCGCGAGGGCAGCGAGCGCACGGTGGGCCTCGGCATCGCGGGCGGCACGCCGGGCACGGAGGACGAGGCGGTGCCCTCGCGCTGGTTCACGTTCTGCGCCGGTCTCGGTTTCGACGGCGGCGTGGTCGGCCGGGTCGAACAGCAGCGTGAGCTCGGCAGGCGCTCCACCCATGCGCTGTACGTCCGCCAGGTGCTGCGGCAGTTCCTCGACGAGCCCCACCGGCGCCGCGGCATGATCACCCTTGAGCGGCCCGGCGAGGACCCGGTGACGGACCTGGTGATGTCGATAGTCTGCAACACCTCGCCCTACTCCTACCTGGGCAATCGTCCGCTGTACGCGTCCCCGCGGGCGTCCTTCGACACCGCTCTTGACGTCCTCGGTCTGAAGCGGCTCTCGACGGCCGCGGTGGCCCGTTACGGCACGCAGCTCCTGACGTCGACGCCCGAGCGCGGACCGCACGGTAAGCACGCGGTCACGCTCCACGACCTCACGGACTTCACCTTGCATTCAAAGGTTCCACTGCCCCTTCAAATGGACGGTGACCACTTGGGGCTGCGTACGAGCGTGACGTTCACAGGCGTTCGCCGTGCACTGCGTGTGATTGTGTGAGTAGAAGGGCCGAAAGTCCTTTCACTCGAACGTTTAGACCAGGATCCACCCCATGGAAGTACGGCTGTGACCCAGTCGACACAGAGGAATCAAAAAAAACTTTCCGGAAGGGGTTGTATCCGCCGCCGAGGTTTGCGAATCTCTACATGGCGATCGGGACGGCCCGCAACATCGGCCCCACAGATAGCCAGAACCCCTCCTCCTTTACAGGTCCACACCAGGCAACTGGGCGTCGGCCCTTCCTGTGTCGAGGGATTCGTGAAAGCGTTCACATTCACAAGCAACCTGAATGTAATACCAAGGAGAGGTAGCAGCCATGGACTGGCGTCACAACGCCGTTTGCCGCGAGGAAGACCCCGAGCTCTTCTTCCCCATCGGCAACACCGGTCCTGCGCTGCTGCAGATCGAGGAAGCCAAGGCCGTCTGCCGCCGCTGCCCCGTCATGGAGCAGTGCCTGCAGTGGGCGCTTGAGTCCGGCCAGGACTCCGGCGTCTGGGGTGGCCTCAGCGAGGACGAGCGCCGCGCAATGAAGCGCCGCGCCGCTCGCAACCGTGCACGCCAGGCCAGCGCCTGACGCCCACACCCCCGACGAGCCTGAGCTTGGCGGCGCGTACAGCGCGTACGCATCTCCCGCCCCCGAGCCGCAGCCGCGCAGTACCCCCGATGCGCATCGCAACGTGAGCAGTGAGCCCCGGACCACTTCGGTCCGGGGCTCACTGCTGTGCCGTGGCCTTCGCGCCCCACCGTGGCTTTCGCACCACTCGCGCGGGCAGCGGGCAGCGGGCGAGGGGACGCGCTACTACTTGTCGCCGCGGATCGGGACGTCGAGGACGACCCGGGTGCCGCGCTCGGGGGCGCGGACCATGTCGAAGCCGCCGCCGAGCTCCCCCTCCACGAGGGTGCGGACGATCTGGAGGCCGAGGTTGCCGGAGCGGTGCGGGTCGAAGTCGTCCGGCAGACCGACGCCGTCGTCCTGGACGGTGATCAGCAGCCGTACGTCCTTGCTCGTGCCGCCGCGCACCGCCGAGACCTCGACCGTGCCGGTGTCCCCCTCCCGGAACCCGTGCTCCAGGGCGTTCTGGAGGATCTCCGTGAGGACCATCGACAGCGGTGTCGCCACCTCCGCGTCGAGGATGCCGAAGCGCCCGGTGCGCCGGCCCGTGACCTTGCCGGGCGAGATCTCGGCGACCATCGCGAGGACCCGGTCGGCGATCTCGTCGAACTCCACGCGCTCGTCGAGGTTCTGCGAGAGCGTCTCGTGGACGATCGCGATGGAGCCCACCCGGCGCACCGCCTCCTCCAGCGCCTCCCTGCCCTTGGCCGAGTCGATGCGGCGGGCCTGGAGGCGCAGCAGCGCGGCGACCGTCTGGAGATTGTTCTTGACCCGGTGGTGGATCTCCCGGATGGTCGCGTCCTTGGTGATCAACTCCCGCTCCCGGCGGCGGAGTTCGGTGACGTCGCGCAGGAGTACGAGGGAACCGATGCGCGGCCCCTTGGGCTTGAGCGGGATCGCGCGGAGCTGGATCACCCCGTCGCCGCCCTCGATCTCGAACTCGCGCGGCGCCCAGCCGCTCGCGACCTTGGCCAGGGCCTCGTCCACCGGTCCGCGCGAGGGAGCGAGTTCGGCGGTGGCCCGGCCCAGGTGGTGGCCGACCAGGTCGGCGGCGAGGCCGAGGCGGTGGTAGGCGGAGAGCGCGTTCGGCGAGGCGTACTGGACGATGCCGTCGGCGTCGAGCCGGAGCAGACCGTCCCCCACCCGCGGCGACGCGTCCATGTCCACCTGCTGCCCGGGGAAGGGAAACGATCCGGCGGCGATCATCTGTGCCAGGTCGGAGGCCGACTGGAGGTAGGTCAGCTCAAGGCGTGACGGCGTGCGGACCGTCAGCAGGTTGGTGTTGCGGGCGATCACTCCCAGGACGCGCCCCTCCCGCCGTACGGGAATGGACTCCACCCGGACCGGGACCTCCTCGCGCCACTCGGGGTCGCCCTCGCGGACGATGCGGCCCTCGTCGAGGGCCGCGTCCAGGAGGGGGCGCCTGCCGCGCGGGACGAGGTGGCCGACCATGTCGTCCTGGTAGGAGGTGGGGCCCGTGTTGGGCCGCATCTGCGCCACCGAGACATAGCGGGTGCCGTCCCGGGTGGGAACCCAGAGCACCAGGTCGGCGAAGGAGAGGTCGGAGAGCAGCTGCCACTCCGAGACCAGCAGGTGCAGCCACTCGAGGTCGGAGTCACCGAGAGCGGTGTGCTGGCGTACGAGGTCGTTCATGGAGGGCACGAGTGCGAGCGTACCTTTCGCGGCCGGCGGCTCCCGTCGAGCCGCGGCGCCAGGGCGGGACCCTCAACCCGCCCACGGCACCGCAGCTCTTCAGGTGCATCGGCCGCCAGAATGTGCGGTACTGGACGGCCGATCGGGAGGACCCGGCGCGGTCAGGGCAGAGAGCGCCGGTTCCTCGGTCCGCCCTCCTGTGCGGGGAGAGCGGAGGCTTTACCCTCGCATTGTGGACTAGACCATTCTCCGATGTCTACGCGTGGGCAGATCTTTGTTCTCGTCTCTTCCTCCGAGATGCGCACCCCTCGGGGTCATGTTCCCTTCTCCGTCAGTCCACCCCCCGGCGGCCCAGCTCTGCTAGATTGGTCTATACCACCCTTCCGTACCACCTTCACAGAGCCCCTCTCCAGATCGGCAGGCCCAGCGTGGAAGTTGTCATCGTCCCGGACGCCACGGCAGGCGGCGAGCTCATCGCGGAGGCCATGGCCGCCCTGGTGCGCCGTAAGCCTGACGCCCTGCTCGGTGTCGCCACCGGATCCACCCCGCTGCCCATCTACCAGGCGCTGGCCGCCAAGGTCGCCGCCGGTGAGGTGGACGCCTCGCGCGCGCGTATCTGCCAGCTCGACGAGTACGTGGGGCTGCCCCCGGGGCACCCCGAGTCGTACCGCTCCGTCGTGCTGCGCGAGGTCGTCGAGCCGCTCGGGCTGAGCGAGGACGCCTTCATGGGCCCGAACGGCAGCGCCAAGGACGTGCAGTCGGCGTGCGTGCAGTACGACAAGGCGCTAGCCGAGGCCGGTGGCGTCGATCTCCAGCTCCTCGGGATCGGCACCGACGGTCACATCGGGTTCAACGAACCGTGCTCGTCCCTCGCCTCGCGTACGCGGATCAAGACGCTGACGGAGCAGACGCGGGTGGACAACGCGCGCTTCTTCGACGGGGACATCGAGCAGGTCCCGCACCACGTGATCACGCAGGGCATCGGCACCATCCTGGAGGCGCGCCACCTGGTGCTGCTCGCCACGGGTGAGGGCAAGGCCGACGCCGTGGCCGCGACGGTCGAGGGTCCCGTCGCCTCGGTGGTCCCCGCCTCCGCCCTTCAGCTGCACCCGCACGCCACGGTCGTCGTGGACGAGGCCGCCGCCTCGAAGCTGAAGCTCGCCGACTACTTCCGGCACACCTACGCCAACAAGCCCGACTGGCAAGGCCTGTAAGCCCGGTGAGCGGCACCGCACGCGCGTAGGGGCGCCTCCCGGCCGGGAGGCGCCCCTGCTGCGTACCGGGTGGGTCAGCTCGCGGTGAGGACCTCCGCCGCCGCCTCGCCGCACACCCGCGCCGCACCGCGCGTCGCGATGTGCAGGGCGCCGACCGGGGCGGACTGCGGTACGCCCATCTCGACCACGATCGTGTCGGGGCGGGCGGCGAGCAGGGTGGTCAGGGCCGCGGACATCCAGGCGTGGCGGTGGGCGTCACGGACGACCGCCACGATGCGCCGGTCCCCCGCGTCGGCGAGGGCGTCGGCGCCCGCCGTGCCGCCGGAGAAGGTGCCGGAGCGGGTCCCGGGCAGCCTGCGCTCCAGCTCCGCGGTGACGCCCCACGGGGTCTCGTCGCCGACCGCGATGTTCGGCAGCGGACTGAAGGTGGCTACGTAGGGCGCCGCGGTGAGCGGCGCGGCGTAGGTCTCACCGCGGGTGACCGTCAGCGCGCGGCGGGCCGCCACCAGGCCGATCCCGGTGTCGGGCGCGCCCCCCGAACGACCGGCCGCGCCCGACACCTCCGCCGACGCGGTCCAGCCCGCGAGGGCGCGCACGCGCTCGGCCGCCTCGGCCAGGCGCTCCTCGGGCAGCTCGCCCGAGCGCACCGCCGCGACGAAGGCGTCCCGCAGCCGCAGCACGGTCCCCTCGTCCGAGGGGCCGCCGCCCGTGCAGATCGCGTCGGCGCCCGCGGCGATGGCGAGGACGCAGCCGCGCTCGAAGCCGTAGGTGCCCGCGATGGCCTGCATGTCCATGCCGTCGGTGACGATGAGCCCCTCGTAGCCGAACTCCTCGCGGAGCAGGCCGGTGAGGATGCGGCGGGAGAGCGTTCCGGGGTTGTCCGGGTCCAGGGCCGGGGCCAGGACGTGGGCGCTCATCACGGCCCGGGTGCCCGCCGCGAGCGCCGCGCGGAAGGGCGCGAGGTCACGGGAGTTCAGGACGTCCCTGTCGACGTCGATGACCGGCACGGAGTGGTGCGAGTCGATCGCCGTGTCGCCGTGCCCGGGGAAGTGCTTGGCCGAGGTGGCGACGCCGGAGGACTGCATGCCCTCGACGTAGGCGGCGGTGTGCCGGGCGACGAGCTCGGGGTCGGCGCCGAAGGAGCGTACGCCGATGACCGGGTTGTCGGGGTTGGCGTTGACGTCGGCCGAGGGCGCCCAGTTGAAGTTGATGCCGCAGGCGGCGAGACGGCGGCCGAGGTCGGCGGCGACCTCGCGGGTCAGCGCCGTGTCGTCGACGGCGCCGAGCGCGTGGTTGCCCGGGTAGGAGGAGCCGGTGCGCACCTCAAGGCGGGTGACGTCGCCGCTCTCCTCGTCGATGGCGATCAGGAGGTCGTCGCGTTGGGCGCGCAGCTGTGCGGTGAGCGCGGTGACCTGCTCGGCGGTCCGCACGTTGCGGCCGAAGAGGCTGACGGAGGCGAGGCCCTCGTCGATCCGGTGGCGTACCCAGTCCGGCACGGTGGCGGTGCCGTCGAAGCCGGGCTGGAGGACGGCGAGGGCGTTGCGGGTGAGGGTGTCACCGGCGTGCGTGAGTGTCGTCATGTGCAGAGCTATCCCTTCACTGCGCCGTCGGTCAGGCCGCTGACGGCCCTGCGCTGCAGGAAGACGAAGAGGATGAGGATCGGGATGGCGAAGAGCGAGGCCGCGGCCATGGTGGCGCCCCAGTCGTCGCCGAAGGCGGTCTGGAAGCTGGACAGCCAGATCGGGAGGGTCTTGGCCTCCGCCTCCTTGTTGAGCACGAGGGCCAGCGGGAACTCGTTCCAGGCGGTGATGAAGCCGAAGAGCGAGGTGGACATCAGGCCCGGCGCGAGCAGCGGCAGGATGACCCGGCGGAAGGCCTGCATACGGGTGCAGCCGTCGACCATGGCGGACTCCTCCAGCTCCTTGGGCACGGCGGCGACGAAGCCGCGCAGCGTGAGGAGGGTGAAGGGCAGGATCATCACCATGTAGAACAGGGTGAGCGGGATCAGGCTGTTCAGCATGTCCGCGTCGCGCACGATGATGTAGATCGCGATGACCATGACTTCCCAGGGCGCCATCTGCGCCAGCATGAAGCCGACGATGAAGCCGCGCCGCCCCTTGAACCGCATCCGGGCCAGGGCGAACGCCGCGGTCACGCCGATGATCAGCGAGAAGACGACGGCGAGGACCGTGACGGTGATCGAGTTGCCGACCATGGTCCAGAAGTGGTCGGCGTCCATCGCCGTCCTGAAGTGCTCGAACGTGGCGTCCGTCGGGAACCAGACGGGGTTCTCGCTGATGATGTCGCCGGTCGGCTTGAAGGCCGTCGCGAACATCCAGTAGACGGGGAAGACGAAGAAGAGGGTGAGGACGACGGCGGTCAGGTTGGGCCAGATCCGGCCGAGCAGCGAGCGCTTCACAGCTCGTCCTCCTCTTGCTTGAGCACGATCCGCAGGTAGTACGAGGTGATGGCCAGCAGGATGACGATGGTCAGCAGCGCGATGGCCGCGCCCATGCCGAAGTGCTGGTTGCCCATGCCCTCGATGTAGGCGTAGACGGGCAGGATCTCGGTGAGCCGGTCCGGGCCGCCCTCGTTGAGGGTGAAGACCTGGACGAACGCCTTGAAGACCCAGATGATCTCCAGGAACGTCGTGGCGTAGAGGAAGGGCCGCAGGTACGGCATCGTCACCGAGGTGAACTGCTTCCGGGCGCCGGCGCCGTCGAGCGAGGCGGCCTCGTACAGCTCCTTGGGGATGGTGGTCGTGGCCGCGTAGAGGTTGATCGCCACGAAGGGGATCGACTGCCAGACGATGAGCAGCAGGACCACGAAGAAGGTCGAGTACTGCGAGGCAAGCCAGTCGTGGTCGGCCATCGACTCGAAGCCGATCTTGGCGAGCACCCAGTTGACGACGCCGAAGCGCTGGGCGAACAGCCACTGGTAGACGGTGGTCGAGGCGACGACCGGCATCGCCCAGGCGAGCACGAGTCCGACCATGAGCAGCGTGCGCATCTTCCGGCCGAGCCGGGCGAGGAGCAGTCCGACCAGGGTGCCGAGCACCATGATCAGGACGACGTTGGCGGCGGTGAAGACGACCGAGCGTCCGGTGACCCGCCAGAAGTCCTCGCCGGTGAGGACCTCCTTGTAGTTGTCGAACCCGTTCCACTCCGTGAGATGGAGGATGAACTGCCTCATGTTGAGGTTCTGGAACGACAGGATCCCGTTGTTGACCAGAGGCCAGCCGAGCAGCAGCAGGGTGGCGACGATCGCGGGGGCAAGGAGCAGATAGGGCGCCAGCCCGGCGAGACGCCCGGGCTCCTTGCGCGGGGCACCCGGTCGAGGCCCGCCTGCCGGTGTCTGCACCTCCGTCGGGCCGGAGGGCGGCCGTTCGGTCTTCTGCACGGTCATGCTCGCCATCTCTTTCGTGGGCATCGCGGTAAGCAGAGGTGTGCCGGGGGCGGCGGGGGCACATCACCCGCCGCCCCCGGCAAGTGGGGCGTTCTTACTGCTTCTGCGACAGGCGCTTGTTGAGCTCGCCCTCGACCTGCTTGGCGGCCGCCGCGGGGGACTTACCGTTGAGCACCGCGGTCATGTAGTTCTTGATCGGGTTCGGCGGGTTCTCCACCGCGCCCCACTCCGGGATCAGCGGGGTGGTGCCACCGCCGGCGGCGGCGGGAGCGGCGGCCTCGGCGGCCGGGTTGCCCTTGAGGTTGGACTCCAGGGCCTTCTTGTTCGGGATCGTGCCGCCTTCCTTGGCGAACTGGCCCTCGAACTTGTCGGACAGCGCGATCTTGAGGAACTCCTTGGCGAGCTCCTGCTTCTTGCTGGTCGCGGCGATGGCGAGGTTCGAGCCGCCGAGGAAGACGCCCTCGGGCTTGTCGGCCGTCTCACCGGGGATCGTGAAGAAGCCGATGTCCTTCTCGATCTTCGGGTTGGCCTTGACGGCGGTGGGGGCTTCCCAGCTCATGCCGATGAAGGCGCCGGTCTTGCCCTTGGCGAAGACCTCGGCCTGCTGCGGGGTGGCCTCGTCCTTGTTCTTGGGGGCCTTGGAGAGGTCCGCGAACTGCTTGTAGGTCTTCATGGCCTTGGCGACCTTCGGGTCACCCAGGTTGGAGACGTACTTGTCGCCGTCCTTCTTGACCAGCTCGGCGCCCTCACCGATGGTCAGGCCGACGAAGTGGTACCAGTTCTGGCCGGGCAGGTAGATCGGCTCGGCGTCGGTCTTCTCGCCGATCTGCTTGAGGTCCTTGAGGAACTCGGCGCGGGTCTTCGGAAGCTCCTTGATGCCGGCGTCGGCCCAGATCTTCTTGTTGTAGACCACGACGCGGTTCAGGACGAACCACGGGGCGGCGTACTGCTTGCCGTCGATGACCGAGGCCTTGTTCATCGACTCGGTCCAGTCGGCGCCGATGGACTCCTTGAGGTCACCGAGTTCGGCGAGGCCGCCCGTCTTGGCGTAGGCCGCCGTCTGGGTGTTGCCAATCTCGAAGACGTCCGGCGGGTTCTCCTCGGAGAGGGCGGTGGTCAGCTTCTGCTGGATGCCGTTCCACTGCTGGACCTCGAACTTCAGCTTCGCGCCGGTCTTCTTCTCGAAGGCGGCCGTGACGTCCTTCTGCCACTGGTCGGGCGTCGAGCCGTCCATCGCCCAGAGCGTCAGCGTCTCGCCCTTGAAGCCGTCGGCCCCCCCGGCCTTGTTGTCGTCGCCGTCGCCGCCGCACGCCGCGACCGAGACCAACATGCCCGCGACACCGATGGCCGCCATGAGCTTGCGATTCACGTCATCCTCCTCAAGGGATGCCAGTCAACCCCCCACCCGCAGCGACCGAATGGACCGAGATCTGCCCGTGGGACTGGAACCTGGTCTTTAATGGTGTAGACCAGTACGGGGAGCTTGGCCTAGACCTATTGGGGTGTCAAGGGTGTATAAGAAGGGCTGTCACGTCCGTTATCGGACCGACACCTGAGGAGCCGGGATCCCCCTCCGCACCTCGACTTTTCGTCGGGTGACTTTCGTTCGGGCGACTTTCGTTCGAGCAGGGGGACCCAGGGCCGTACCGTGCCACGATGTGAGCCGCGACAGACGGAGGAGCCGGTGACGGCAGCAGCACAGGAGCCGAACCAGTCGCTGAAGAGCGGCGACCGGGAGACGGGTGGGCGGACCATGGGCACCGAGGCGGGCAGCACCAGGACGGACGCGGGCGCGCCCGCGGCGACGGACATCGCGAGCGCCCCGAGCGTCGGCCGCACCGCGCGCGTGCCGAAGTACTACCGCCTCAAGCGCCACCTCCTGGACATGACGGAGACGCTGCCGCCCGGCACGCCCGTCCCCCCTGAGCGCACGCTCGCCGCCGAGTTCGACACCTCGCGCACGACGGTCCGCCAGGCCCTCCAGGAGCTGGTCGTCGAGGGCCGCCTTGAGCGCATCCAGGGCAAGGGCACCTTCGTCGCCAAGCCCAAGGTGTCGCAGGCCCTCCAGCTCACCTCGTACACCGAGGACATGCGCGCCCAGGGCCTTGAGCCGACCTCGCAGCTCCTGGACATCGGCTACATCACCGCCGACGACACCCTGGCCGGGCTGCTCGACATCAGCGCGGGCAGCCGGGTCCTGCGCATCGAACGGCTCCGGCTGGCCAACGGCGAGGCGATGGCCATAGAGACCACGCACCTCTCCGCCAAGCGCTTCCCCGCGCTGCGCCGCTCCCTGGTCAAGTACACCTCGCTCTACACCGCGCTCGCCGAGGTCTACGACGTGCACCTCGCCGAGGCCGAGGAGACCATCGAGACCTCGCTGGCCACCCCGCGCGAGGCGGGCCTGCTCGGCACCGACGTCGGCCTGCCGATGCTGCTGCTCTCCCGGCACTCCCTGGACGGCGGGGGCCGCCCCGTGGAGTGGGTGCGCTCGGTCTACCGCGGCGACCGCTACAAGTTCGTGGCCCGCCTGAAGCGGCCGGCGGACTGAGCGCTCACGACCGCCGTCGTCCCGCACTCCCCCGGCGCAACTTGCGTACGCACCCTGGCGCGGACCACGCCACTGCCCTACGTTCCTGACGTCATCGCAGGGATGAACGGGAGGGCGGCCCGGTGCGCACAGCGAATCCCCGATCCATCGTCGTCTGGAGCCTCGTCGCGCTGGTCGGCGCCGCGGGCTGGAGCGTCCTCGCGCTGGCGCGCGACGAGGAGGTGTCGGCCGCCTGGATGGTGGCGGCGGCCCTCGGCTCGTACGCCATCGCGTACCGCTTCTACTCCAAGTTCGTCGCGTACAAGGTCCTGAAGGTCGACGGGACGCGGGCGACGCCCGCCGAGCGGCTCGACAACGGCATCGACTTCCACCCGACCGACCGCCGCGTCCTGCTCGGCCACCACTTCGCGGCGATCGCGGGGGCGGGGCCGCTGGTCGGACCGGTCCTCGCCGCACAGATGGGGTATCTGCCCGGCACCATCTGGATCATCGTCGGCGTGATCTTCGCCGGGGCCGTGCAGGACATGGTCGTGCTGTTCTTCTCCACCCGGCGGGACGGCAAGTCGCTCGGGCAGATGGCGCGCGAGGAGATCGGCCCGTTCGGCGGGGCCGCCGCGCTGCTCGCCGCCTTCGCCATCATGATCATCCTGCTCGGGGTGCTCGCGCTGGTGATCGTCAACGCGCTCGCCGAGTCGCCGTGGGGCACCTTCTCCATCGCGATGACCGTCCCGATCGCCCTGTTCATGGGCTTCTACCTGCGGGTCCTGCGCCCCGGCCGGGTCAGCGAGGTCTCCCTCATCGGCATCGCGCTGCTGCTGCTCGCACTGGTCGCGGGACGCTGGGTCGCGGAGTCCTCGCTCGCCGGCACCTTCACGCTCGCGCCATCGACCCTGGTGATCTGGCTGGTCGCGTACGGATTCATCGCCTCGATCCTGCCGGTGTGGATGCTGCTCGCGCCGCGCGACTACCTCTCGACCTTCATGAAGATCGGCACCATCCTGCTGCTCGCCCTCGGCGTGGTGCTCACCCTGCCGACGCTGAAGATGGACCCGGTGACCGACTTCGCCTCGCGGGGCGACGGCCCCGTCTTCGCGGGCTCGCTCTTCCCCTTCGTCTTCATCACCATCGCCTGCGGTGCGCTCTCCGGCTTCCACGCGCTGATCTCCTCGGGCACGACGCCGAAGATGATCCAGAAGGAGACGCAGGTCCGGATGATCGGCTACGGCTCCATGCTGATGGAGTCGGCCGTCGCGATCATGGCGCTCGTCGCCGCGTCGATCATCGACCCCGGGCTGTACTTCGCGATGAACGCGCCCGCGGGCGTCGTCGGCGACACCGTCCAGGAGGCGTCGAAGGCGGTCGCGAACTTCGGGTACTCCATCTCGCCCGCCGACCTCGCCCGCGCCGCCCAGCAGGTCGAGGAGAACTCGCTGCTCTCGCGCACGGGCGGCGCGCCCACGCTGGCGATCGGTGTCTCCGAGATCTTCTCCAAGGTCACCGGCGGCTCGATGCGGGCCTTCTGGTATCACTTCGCGATCATGTTCGAGGCGCTGTTCATCCTGACCGCGCTCGACGCGGGCACGCGCGTGGGCCGCTTCATGCTCCAGGACATGCTCGGCAATGTGTACAAGCCGTTCAGGAACGTCAGCTGGAAGCCGGGCCTCGTCCTGACCAGCGCCGCCGTCACCGGCCTGTGGGGCTACTTCCTCTGGGTCGGCGTGCACGAGCCGCTCGGCGGGATCAACCAGCTCTTCCCGATCTTCGGCATCGCCAACCAGCTCCTCGCCGCCGTCGCCCTCGCCGTCTGCACCACGCTGCTCGTGAAGTCGGGACGCCTGAAGTGGGCGTGGATCACCGGGATACCGCTCGCCTGGGACGCCACGGTGACGCTCACCGCGAGCTGGCAGAAGGTGTTCTCCAGCGACCCCCGCGTGGGCTTCTTCCAGCAGCGCTCCGACTACCAGGACGCCATCGAGGCGGGCAAGGTCCTGCCACCCGCCAAGTCCATGGACGACATGCACACGGTCGTCACCAACTCCACGGTGGACGGGGTGATCTCGGCGGTCCTCGCCCTGCTCATCGTCGTGGTGATCCTGGACGCGGCCCGGATCTGCGTCCGGCACATCCGCGATCCCCTGGCCTCCCGGCTGAGCGAGGCGCCGTACGTGGAGTCGAGGACCACCGCCCCGGCCGGGCTCTTCCCGACCCGCGAGGAGAAGGCGGAGGCCCGGCGGCTGAAGGAACCGGCGGCCCGCCCATGACCGCGCTGCTGCTGCGCGCCCTGCGCTGGATCCGGTGGTACGTCCGCGAACTCACCGGCGAGTCGGCGTACGAGCGGTATGTGGCGCACCTGCGCAAGGAGCATCCGGCCGCCGCCGTGCCCGACCGCGGGGAGTTCGAGCGGATGCGGACACAGCGGCAGGAGTCGGACCCCCGACAGGGCTTCCACTGCTGCTGAACAGGCACGTCGCGGTTCGAGTCCCGTCCGTTATCCGGACAGGGGTTCCAAAGCGCGAGACTCTCGCTTAGATTTCCCGCACGTTAAGCATGGGATAAGTGAGGGAACGGAGCCGCGATATGTCAGATGCGCCTGAAGTGAACAGACCGGTGGTCACGCCGGTCCGCGTGGTCATCGCCGTCTGCCTTGTCGCGCCGTTCGTGGCGATGCTCTGGGTGAGCTCCTACGCGAAGGTCGACCCGGCCTTCATCGGCATCCCGTTCTTCTACTGGTACCAGATGCTGTGGGTCGTCATCTCCACGGCGCTCACGATGATCGCCTACAAGCTGTGGCAGTGTGACCAGCGCGCCCGCAAGGCCGAGCAGGTTCAGGGGGGTGCGGGCCGATGAACGTCCTCGCAGCCGGCACCGGCGGTGTCAACGGCGTCGCACTCGCCGTCTTCATCTTCTTCTTCGTCGCGGTCACCGTCATGGGCTTCCTCGCCGCCCGCTGGCGCAAGGCCGAGAACGAGCACAGCCTCGACGAATGGGGCCTCGGCGGACGCTCGTTCGGCACCTGGGTCACCTGGTTCCTGCTCGGCGGCGACCTCTACACCGCGTACACCTTCGTCGCCGTCCCCGCGGCGATCTACGCGGCGGGCGCGGCCGGGTTCTTCGCGGTGCCGTACACGATCCTCGTCTACCCGCTGATCTTCACCTTCCTGCCGCGGCTCTGGTCGGTCTCGCACAAGCACGGCTACGTGACGACCTCGGACTTCGTGCGCGGGCGCTTCGGCTCCAAGGGGCTCTCCCTGGCGGTCGCCGTCACCGGCATCCTCGCCACGATGCCGTACATCGCGCTCCAGCTCGTCGGCATCCAGGCGGTGCTCGACGTGATGGGCGTCGGCGGCGGACCCGACACCAACTGGTTCATCAAGGACCTGCCGCTCCTGATCGCCTTCGCGGTGCTCGCCGCGTACACGTACTCCTCGGGTCTGCGCGCCCCGGCCCTGATCGCGTTCGTGAAGGACGGCCTGATCTACCTGGTGATCGCGGTGGCGATCATCTACATCCCGATCAAGCTGGGCGGCTTCGACGAGATCTTCCGGGCGGCCGACGCCAAGTTCTCCGCCGTCAACGACGCCGCGGGCAAGCCCGTCGCGGGTCTCGCGCCGGGTGAGGCGGGGCAGTGGACCTACGCCACGCTGGCCCTCGGCTCCGCGCTCGCGCTCTTCATGTACCCGCACTCGATCACGGCGACGCTCTCCTCCAAGAGCCGCGACGTGATCCGCCGCAACACCACGATCCTGCCGCTGTACTCGCTGATGCTCGGGCTGCTCGCCCTGCTCGGTTTCATGGCGATCGCGGCCGGGGTCAAGGTGGAGAACGGGCAGCTCGCGATCCCGCAGCTCTTCGAGAACATGTTCCCCGACTGGTTCACGGGCGTCGCGTTCGCGGCGATCGGCATCGGCGCGCTCGTCCCCGCCGCCATCATGTCCATCGCCGCCGCGAACCTTTTCACCCGCAACATCTACAAGGACTTCCTCAAGCCGGACGCGACGCCCGAGCAGGAGACCAAGGTCTCCAAGCTGGTCTCGCTCCTGGTGAAGGTGGGCGCGCTCGCCTTCGTCCTCACCATGGACAAGACCGTCGCGATCAACTTCCAGCTGCTTGGCGGCATCTGGATCCTCCAGACGATGCCCGCGCTGGTCGGCGGTCTCTTCACCCGCTGGTTCCACCGCTGGGCGCTGCTCGCCGGATGGGCGGTCGGCATGCTCTACGGCACGCTCGCCGCGTACGGGGTCGCCTCGCCGACGCAGAAGCACTTCGGCGGCTCCTCCGACGAGATCCCCGGCATCGGCGAGATCGGCTACATCGGTCTCACCGCGTTCGTCCTGAACGTCATCGTGACGGTCGTCCTCACCTTCGTCCTGAAGGCCGTGAACGCCCCCGACGGCATCGACGAGACCTCGCCCGAGGACTACACCGCGGACGCGGGCGACCCCGGCGTCGTCGAGGAACTGCCCCCGGCCACGGTGGGGGCGCCGGGCGGGCACTGACCCCTCCCCGTGTACATCGTGCGGGCCGCCGGAAGATTCCGGCGGCCCGTTCTCGTACTCTCCGACACAAGATGTGGGGCTGTCACCCAGAGCCAGCACAAGATGTATGCTCGTGCTCGCTGTCGCCGCAGGGGAATCCGGTGCAAGTCCGGAACTGTCCCGCAACGGTGGACGTGTACGCATTTGGCGTACGCGGAGTCCGAAGACCTGCCGGCAGCGCACCCGTGCCGTCCGGCCCGGGTGCCGACCGTCCGGGCCTCGTGGAGTGGGCCGGTGGACGTGGTGCACCGCCCCGCGCGCGTGTACCCGTGTGCCCTTTCCCTCCCCTGGCCCAGAGCCGAGCGAGGGAGTGCCCCACGTGACCATCGCGCCTGCCGAACCAGCGTCAGCGACCAAGCCGCCGACCGCCGAGGGTGCCGAAGGAACCGAAGGACCGGGAGCCGCGCTGCTGCGCACCCTGACCGACCTCACCGCCGACCTCCCCGACGCCGACCCCGGCCGGGTCGCCGCCGCGGCGCTGCGGGGCCGCTCGGCCCGTGCCGACGAGACGGAGCTGCGGGAGCTGGCCACCGAGGCCGCCGCGGGGCTCATCTCCGAGGACCCGGAGTACTCCAGGCTGGCGGCCAGGCTGCTCTCGATCGGCATCCGCGAGGAAGCGGCGACGCAGGGCGTGCGCTCCTTCACCGGCTCCATCGCGGTGGGCCACCGCGAGGGCCTGATCGCCGACCGCACGGCGTCCTTCGTGACGGAGCACGCCGACCGGCTCGACGCGCTGGTGGACGCCGCGCTCGCGGACGGCGCCGACTTCCGCTTCGGCTACTTCGGCCTGCGCACCCTGCACAGCCGCTATCTGCTGCGCCACCCCCTCACCCGGCAGGTCATCGAGACCCCGCAGCACTTCATGCTCCGGGTGGCCTGCGGCCTCGCCGAGGACGACAGCGCGCGGGCCCTCGACGAGGTCGCCGCGCTGTACGGCCTGATGAATCGCCTGGACTACCTGCCGTCGTCGCCGACGCTCTTCAACTCGGGCACCCGGCACCCGCAGATGTCCTCCTGCTACCTCCTCGACTCGCCCCTGGACGAGCTGGACTCCATCTACGACCGCTACCACCAGGTCGCGCGCCTCTCCAAGCACGCGGGCGGCATCGGACTCTCCTACTCCCGCATCCGCTCCCGGGGTTCGCTGATCCGCGGCACGAACGGGCACTCCAACGGCATCGTGCCGTTCCTGAAGACCCTGGACGCCTCGGTCGCCGCCGTGAACCAGGGCGGCCGCCGCAAGGGCGCCGCCGCGGTCTACCTGGAGACCTGGCACTCCGACATCGAGGAGTTCCTGGAGCTGCGCGACAACACCGGTGAGGACGCGCGCCGCACGCACAACCTCAACCTCGCGCACTGGATCCCGGACGAGTTCATGCGCCGGGTCGCCGCCGACCAGGAGTGGTCGCTGTTCTCCCCCGCCGACGTGCCCGAGCTCGTCGACCTGTGGGGCGAGGAGTTCGACGCCGCCTACCGCGCGGCCGAGGCCGCCGGGCTCGCCAGGAAGGCGATGCCCGCGCGTGAGCTGTACGGCCGCATGATGCGCACGCTCGCGCAGACCGGCAACGGCTGGATGACGTTCAAGGACGCCGCCAACCGCACCGCCAACCAGACGGCGGAGCCCGGCCACACCGTGCACTCCTCCAACCTCTGCACCGAGATCCTGGAGGTCACCGACGACGGCGAGACGGCCGTCTGCAACCTCGGCTCGGTGAACCTCGGCGCCTTCGTGGACCGCGAGTCCGGCGACGTCGCCTGGGACCGGCTGGACGAGACCGTCCGTACGGCCGTCACCTTCCTCGACCGCGTCGTCGACATCAACTTCTACCCGACCGAGCAGGCCGGGCGCTCCAACGCCAAGTGGCGGCCCGTCGGGCTCGGCGCGATGGGCCTCCAGGACGTCTTCTTCCAGCTCAAGCTTCCCTTCGACTCCCCCGAGGCGCGTGCGCTCTCCACCCGTATCGCCGAGCGCATCATGCTCGCCGCGTACGAGGCCTCCGCCGACCTCGCCGAGCGGAACGGGCCGCTGCCCGCGTGGGAGAAGACCCGCACCGCGCGCGGCGTCCTGCACCCCGACCACTACGGCGTCGAGCTCGCCTGGCCGGAGCGCTGGGCGGCCCTGCGGGCCCGTATCGCGAAGACCGGCATGCGCAACTCGCTGCTCCTCGCCATCGCGCCGACCGCGACCATCGCGTCCATCGCCGGTGTCTATGAGTGCATCGAGCCGCAGGTCTCCAACCTCTTCAAGCGCGAGACGCTCAGCGGTGAGTTCCTCCAGGTCAACGCCTATTTGGTCGAGGAGCTGAAGCGGCTCGGCGTCTGGGACGCGCAGACCCGCGAGGCGCTGCGCGAGGCCAGCGGCTCGGTGCAGGGCTTCAGCTGGATCCCCGAGGACGTGCGCACGCTGTACCGCACCGCGTGGGAGATCCCGCAGCGCGGCCTCATCGACATGGCCGCCGACCGCACCCCGTTCCTCGACCAGGCGCAGTCGCTCAACCTGTTCCTGGAGACGCCGACCATCGGCAAGCTCTCCTCGATGTACGCCTACGCCTGGCAGCGCGGCCTGAAGACCACGTACTACCCCCCCCCCCCCCCCCCCCCCCCCCCCCCCCCCCCCCCCCCCCCCCCCCCCCCCCCCCCCCCCCCCCCCCCCCCCCCCCCCCCCCCCCCCCCCCCCCCCCCCCCCCCCCCCCCCCCCCCCCCCCCCCCCCCCCCCCCCCCCCCCCCCCCCCCCCCCCCCCCCCCCCCCCCCCCCCCCCCCCCCCCCCCCCCCCCCCCCCCCCCCCCCCCCCCCAAGCTCTCCTCGATGTACGCCTACGCCTG
>NZ_JASKYR010000379.1:0-6132 GCF_041028215.1 Streptomyces flavofungini | reverse complement strand
CGGATCTGAACGGCATGGCAGGAACGGCGACGTGAATCACGGACCCGAGGAGACGGCGGGCGGGACCGGCGTCGGAGCCGGGGTCGGCGTCCGGCCCCCCCCCCCCCCCCCCCCCCCCCCCCCCCCCCCCCCCCCCCCCCCCCCCCCCCCCCCCCCCCCCCCCCCCCCCCCCCCCCCCCCCCCCCCGGGGCCGGGACCTCCCTCGGGGCCGGGGCCTCCCTCAGGGGCGGGACCGGCGTCGGAGCCGGGGTCGGCGTCCGGGCCCGCGTCGGGGCCGGAGCCGGAGCCGGACTTGTCCAGGGCCCTCAGCTCGGCCCCGCGCGCGGCGAGCAGCTTCTCCAGGGAGCGGATCGGCTCCCCGGCGCCGTCGCCGGAACCACTCCCGGACGCGGCCTCGTCAGCGGTCCCGCCCGCCGTCTCCTCGGGTCCGTGATTCACGTCGCCGTTCCTGCCATGCCGTTCAGATCCGCCCTGCTCGTCCCGCTTGCGCTCACTCATGCCGGCGCCTCCATGGCGACCCTCAGGGCCGCGATGCCACGCGAGCCGTACGCCTTCACCGAGCCGAGCGATATGCCCAGGGTCTCGGCGACCTGCGCCTCGGTCATGTCGGCGAAGTACCGCAGCACGAGGACCTCGCGCTGGCGCCGCTGGAGTCCGCGCATCGCCTTGATCAGCTCGTCGCGCTCCAGCAGGTCGTACGCCCCCTCCTCGGCGCTCGCCATGTCGGGCATCGGCTTGGAGAGCAGCTTCAGCCCGAGGATGCGCCGCCGGAGCGCGGACCGCGAGAGGTTGACGACGGTCTGCCGCAGATAGGCGAGCGTCTTCTCGGGGTCCCGCACCCGCTTGCGCGCGGAGTGGACCCGGATGAACGCCTCCTGCACCACGTCCTCGCAGGACGCCGTGTCGTCGAGGAGCAGCGCGGCGAGGCCGAGCAGCGACCTGTAGTGGGCGCGGTAGGTCTCGGTGAGATGGTCGACTGTGGTGCCCGCGGTCACGCGCAAGTCATCGCCCTCGCGCTGCGCCGGAATGCGGGCGGGCCGCGCTGCGGGCATGGGCGCGATCACCGGCATGCCGCCGGCCGCGCGGGTACGACGAGGGGGACGCAGCGCTGCCGCGCCTCTCGCCTGTACCGCTGTGAAGTCGAGTACCTCTGCCACGCTTGTTGGACACGCTTCCCCCTGTCAGGGTTGTACGCATCCGGCATCGCGTTTGCGGCGAGTCGCGCGGGCATCGTTCGTGACGATGCATCAAATGCCCCCATGCGTACCAGCTCTTCCCCTATGCCCCAATTGTCTGCGGCGTTCACCACACCCCCGAAGGCGACCGCTAAAGACGTCCCCGGCCCCGCTGCCGGTTGCAGTGATCGCACGCCGAATCTTCGAACGCCGGGGCGATCCAGTTCAAGGCGTTGAGCCACCGAGTCGGACACAGAACTTACACAGATCCCACAAAGATCCCGACGCTGGGTCGGCGGACCGGCGCACGGCCGGCGGAGGACCGGCCGCGGACCCGCCGACGGACCGGCCGTGGACGCGCCGACGGACCGGTCAGCGGGCCGTGAACTCCTTCGCCACCAGCTCGGCGATCTGGGCGGTGTTCAGGGCCGCGCCCTTGCGCAGGTTGTCCCCGCACACGAAGAGCTCAAGCGCGGTCGGATCGTCCAGGGAGCGCCGCACTCGGCCCACCCACGTCGGATCGGTCCCCACCACGTCGGCGGGGGTCGGGAACTCCCCCGCGGCCGGGTTGTCGAACAGCACGACACCGGGCGCGGTCGCGAGGATCTCGCGCGCGCGGTCGACGGTGACCTCGTCCTCGAAGCGGGCGTGGACGGTCAGGGAGTGCGTGGTGACGACGGGCACGCGGACGCAGGTGGCGGCGACGCGGAGGCCGGGGAGCCCGAGGATCTTCCGCGACTCGTCCCGTACCTTCATCTCCTCCGACGACCAGCCGTCGTCCCGCAGGGACCCGGCCCACGGCACCACGTTCAGCGCCACGGGCTCGGGGAAGGGCCCGGTGTCGTCGCCGACGGCCCTGCGCACATCTCCGGGGCTGGTGCCGAGCTCACTGCCCGCGACCAGCTTGAGCTGGCGCCGCAGGGTCTCGACGCCGTCGCGTCCGGCGCCGCTCACGGCCTGGTACGAGGAGACGATCAGCTCGCGCAGGCCGAACTCGGCGTGCAGCGCGCCGACGGCCACGATCATCGAGAGCGTCGTGCAGTTGGGGTTGGCGACGATGCCGCGCGGGCGCACGCGCGCGGCGTGCGGGTTGACCTCGGGCACGACGAGCGGCACGTCGGGGTCCAGCCGGAAGGCCGCGGAGTTGTCGACCACGACCACGCCCTTGGCCGCGGCGACGGGCGCCCACTGGGCGGCCACCTCGTCGGGGACGTCGAACATGGCGACGTCGACCCCGTCGAAGACCTCCTCCGCCAGGGCGTGCACCTCGACCTCCGCACCGCGCACGGCCAGCTTGCGGCCGGCCGAGCGCGGTGAGGCGACGAGTCTGATCTCGCCCCAGATGTCGGCGTGCTGCGACAGGATCTGGAGCATGACCGTGCCGACGGCCCCGGTCGCTCCGACGACCGCGAGCGTCGGCTTACGGCTCATCGGCCGGTGCCTCCATAGACCACGGCCTCGTCCGTGTCGGAGTCGAGTCCGAAGGCGGTGTGCACGGCACGCACGGCTTCGTTCACGTCGTCGGCGCGGGTGACGACCGAGATGCGGATCTCCGAGGTGGAGATCAGCTCGATGTTCACGCCCGCGTCGCTGAGCGCCTCGAAGAAGGTCGCGGTGACGCCGGGGTTGGTCTTCATGCCGGCGCCGACGAGGGAGATCTTGGCGATCTGGTCGTCGTAGCGCAGCGAGTCGAAGCCGATGGCGGAGCGCGTCTTCTCCAGGGCGTCGATGGCCTTGCGGCCCTCTGCCTTGGGGAGGGTGAAGGAGATGTCGGTCAGGCCCGTCGAGGCGGCCGACACGTTCTGCACGACCATGTCGATGTTGACCTCGGCGTCCGCGATGGCGCGGAAGATCGCGGCGGCCTCGCCCGGCTTGTCGGGCACGCCCACGACCGTGACCTTGGCCTCGGAGGTGTCGTGTGCGACACCGGAGATGATGGCCTGCTCCACCTTGGAATCCCCTTGCGATTCGTTGCTGACCCAGGTGCCCTGCAGTCCGCTGAAGGACGAGCGCACATGGATCGGGATGTTGTAGCGACGGGCGTACTCCACGCAGCGGTGGAGCAGCACCTTGGACCCGGAGCTGGCGAGCTCCAGCATGTCCTCGAACGAGATCCAGTCGATCTTCCGCGCCTTCTTGACCACCCGGGGGTCGGCGGTGAAGACACCGTCCACGTCCGTGTAGATCTCACAGACCTCGGCGTCGAGGGCGGCGGCGAGGGCGACGGCCGTCGTGTCCGAACCACCGCGCCCGAGGGTCGTGATGTTCTTGCCCTCCTGGCTGACGCCCTGGAACCCGGCGACGATGGCGATGTTGCCCTCGTCGATCGAGGTCCTGATGCGCCCGGGGGTGACATCGATGATCCGCGCCTTGTTGTGGACGGAGTCGGTGATGACGCCGGCCTGGCTGCCGGTGAACGACTGGGCCTCGTGGCCCAGGTTTTTGATCGCCATGGCGAGCAGCGCCATGGAGATGCGCTCTCCGGCGGTCAGCAGCATGTCGAATTCCCGCCCGGCGGGAATCGGTGACACCTGCCCGGCAAGATCGATCAACTCATCCGTCGTGTCACCCATCGCCGACACCACGACAACGACCTGATGGCCGTTCTTCTTGGCGTCGACGATCCTCTTGGCGACCCGCTTGATGCCCTCGGCATCGGCTACGGAGGAGCCTCCGTACTTCTGCACGACAAGGCCCACGTGCGCTCCTCGCTCAATCCGTTGTGCGGTCGGCTCAGTTTAACGAGCGGCCGAAATTCGCCTCGCCCATATCAGAACGTGAGATGTCCCGCTCACACACTGATCAGTCCGGCATACGTCCCGCTGGTCGGGTCGTACGTCCCGGCCGCTCGGCTGGGCTCATGCCCGCTGTGGAGCGCTGCACTCCGGAAAGTGGCCCGCCTCACAGCATCCGCCCCGGAGCCCGGGGGCACCCGGGGCCTGAGCTGTCGGCCGGCCGGTCACTGAGCCGTCCGCAGGCCCAGCGGACCCGCGATCTCCTCGGCCATGACCTTGCCCGCCGCCTCCTCCAGGCCGTCCTCGGTGAGGTCCTCGTCCGTGTCCAGGCCGTCCAGGTCCTCCAGGGGCTGGTTCAGGCGGACGTGGGCCACCAGGGACTGGAGGGCGCGCAGGGCGCCGGAGGCCGTGGAGCCCCAGTTCGAGAAGTAGGAGAACTGCCACCACCAGAGGGCCTCGGTGGTGCGGCCCGCGCGGTAGTGGGCCAGGCCGTGGGTGAGGTCGGCGACGACGTCCGCCAGGTCGTCCGAGATGCGGCAGGCGACCGGGGCCTTGCGGGGCTCGTAGGGGTCGAAGACCTCGGAGTAGACGTCGACCGGGTCGAGGAGCGCCGCCAGACGCTGGCGGAGGTCGTCGACGTCCTGCTCCGGGCCGAGATCCGGTTCGTACCGCTCCTCGGGGAGGATGTCCTCGTGCGCGCCGAGCCGGCCGCCGGCCAGGAGGAGCTGGGAGACCTCCAGGAGCAGGAAGGGCACCGCCGAGTCCGGCTCGTCGCCCCTGGCGACCTCCTTGACCGAGACGATGAAGCTCTCGACCTGGTCGGAGATCTGGACGGCGAAGTCGTCCGGATTGTCGGTGACTGTGTTCAGCGTGGCGTCAGACATCTAGGAGTCGTCTCCCCTCGAAAGCACGGCCGAGGGTGACCTCGTCCGCGTATTCCAGATCTCCCCCGACAGGGAGCCCGCTGGCCAGGCGGGTGACCTTCAGGCCCATGGGCTTGATCATGCGCGCGAGGTACGTCGCCGTGGCCTCGCCCTCCAGGTTCGGGTCCGTCGCCAGGATCAGCTCCGTGACCGTGCCGTCGGCCAGGCGCGCGAGGAGTTCCCGTATGCGCAGGTCGTCCGGGCCCACGCCCTCGATCGGGCTGATCGCGCCGCCCAGGACGTGGTACTTCCCCCGGAACTCGCGCGTACGCTCGATCGCCACCACGTCCTTGGGCTCCTCCACCACGCAGATGACGGAGGGGTCGCGGCGCGGGTCGCGGCAGATGTTGCAGAGCTCTTCCTGGGCGACGTTCCCGCAGGTCGCGCAGAAGCGGACCTTGTCCTTCACCTCAAGGAGGGCGTGCGCGAGCCGCCGGACGTCCGTGGGCTCCGCCTGGAGGACGTGGAAGGCGATCCGCTGCGCGCTCTTGGGACCGACGCCGGGCAGCCTGCCCAGCTCGTCGATGAGGTCCTGGACCACGCCTTCGTACAACGGAACGCCTCTCTGGGTGCCGGGTGCTGCTCGGTACGTACGGTAGTTGGGGTTACGGCTTCTTAGAAGGGAAGGCCCGGGATGCCGCCGCCGCCCAGGCCCTGCGCCAGCGGGCCGAGCTTCTCCTGCTGGAGGGTGTGCGCGTTCTCGTTGGCCGCCTGGACCGCCGCGACCACGAGGTCCGCCAGCGTCTCGGTGTCCTCGGGGTCGACCGCCTTGGGGTCGATCACCAGGCCGCGCAGCTCGCCGGAGCCGGTGACCGTGGCCTTGACCAGGCCGCCGCCCGCCTGGCCCTCGACCTCCGTACGGCCGAGCTCCTCCTGCGCGGCCGCGAGATCCTGCTGCATCTTCTGGGCCTGCTGGAGCAGCTGCTGCATGTTGGGCTGGCCACCACCGGGGATCACGATCAGCTCCTGGGTTCGCACGGTTCGAGAGCGGACTTTCCGCTTCAAACGAGCCTACGTGGTCAGGGAGACCGATGCCCCGGCACTCTTTCGAGTGAGACGGCGCGTCTTCCTATACCTGATCAAGGGCCTCTTCCGGGCGGAAAAGCCGCGAAAGCGTGCTGAGGGCCACCCATTGGGCGGTAGTACTGAGGGCTGCGCGTCAGCCTGCGCATGAGCCCGCGCGGCAGCACCAGTCGTTACGCCGCCACGGCGAACAGTCAGGGATCTCGTAGAGGAGTGCCGGGTGAGCCAGCCGGAGATGCAGCCCGAGGGGGTGCCCCCCGAGGGGCAGGGCGGGCA
>NZ_JASKYR010000378.1:0-9322 GCF_041028215.1 Streptomyces flavofungini | reverse complement strand
GTACCCGCCCGGATTCACGGAACCGCAACACTGCCTCAACCTACGCCGACGCGACGCCCCTTAGCGTGCGAGGTACCCATGAACAGGCGGAGGTGACGGTGAACGCGACCACTGCGCGCCGCCGCGTGGCGCCCGTCGCCGTCCTCGCCCCGCGCCGCCGGGTCCACCTGTACACCCGGGCCCACATCGACCTGCGACGGGTGGCCGGAGCCCTCTGTCGTTCCTGACGCGCCGCACGCCACCGGACCCCCCGCGCGAGGGCCGGTGCTCACCCACGGTCGATCAGGAAGGCCCCCTTTCCGTGTCCCACCCCTCTCCTCTCCACCTCGCCGTCGCCCTCGACGGCGCGGGCTGGCACCCGGCCGCCTGGCGCGAGCCCGGCGCCCGGCCCGAGCGCCTGTTCACCGCCGGATACTGGGCCGGTCTCGTCACCGAGGCCGAGCGCGGCCTGCTCGACTTCGTGACCATCGAGGACTCCCTCGGCCCGCAGTCCGCCGACCCCGCGGCGCCCGACGACCGCACCGATCAGGTACGGGGCCGCCTGGACGCGGTGCTCGTCGCCTCCCGGGTCGCGCCCCTGACCCGGCACATCGGGCTCGTGCCGACCGTGGTGACCACCCACACCGAGCCGTTCCACATCTCCAAGGCGATCGCCACCCTGGACTACGTCAGCGCCGGGCGCGCGGGCGTCCGCGTACAGGTGTCGGCACGCCCCGACGAGGCCGCGCACTTCGGCCGCCGCGAACTGCCGTCCATCCGCCCCGAGGAGTGGGACACCCCGGCCGGACAGGAGCTGAGCGCCGAACTCCTGGCCGAGGCCGCCGACTACGTGGAGGCGGTGCGCCGCCTGTGGGACAGCTGGGAGGACGACGCGGAGATCCGTGACGTGTCCACCGGACGCTTCATCGACCGCGACAAGCTGCACTACATCGACTTCGAAGGCGCCCACTTCAGCGTCAAGGGCCCCTCGATCACCCCCCGGCCGCCACAGGGGCAGCCCCTGGTGAGCGCCCTGGCGCACCAGAGCCTGCCGTACCGGCTGGTGGGCGGCTCGGCCGACATCGGCTTCGTCACCCCGCACGACACCGGCCAGGCGCGCGCCGCCGTCGACGAGATACGGGCCGCCCAGGACGCGGCGGGCCGGGCGGGGGAGCGGCTGCACGTCTTCGCCGACCTGGTGGTCTTCCTCGATACCGAGCAGGCGGCGGCCGAGGACCGCAAGGCCCGCCTCGACGGCCTCGCCGAGTCCCCGTACACCAGCGACGCGGAGGTGTTCACCGGCACGCCCGCACAACTGGCCGACCTCCTCACCGCGTGGCAACGGGCCGGGCTGAGCGGCTTCCGGCTGCGCCCCGGCGTGCTCGGCCACGACCTGGCCCAGATCACCCGGGGTCTCGCGCCCGAACTCCGGCGCCGGGGCGCCTTCCGCGACGCCTACGAGGCGGACACCCTGCGCGGGCTGCTCGGGCTCGCCCGCCCCGCCAACCGCTACGCCGCCGCCCGCGCGGGAGGAGCACCCCAGTCATGAGCAGGAACCTCGCAGGCCCCACGTCCGCCGCCCCGGCCTCCGGCGCGCGCGTGAAGCAGATCCACCTCGCCGCGCACTTCCCCGGCGTCAACAACACCACCGTATGGAGTGATCCGCAGGCCGGGAGCCACATCGAGTTCAGCTCCTTCGCCCACTTCGCCCGCACGGCGGAACGGGCCAAGTTCGACTTCCTCTTCCTCGCCGAGGGGCTGCGGCTGCGCGAACAGCACGGGCGGATCCACGACCTGGACGTGGTGGGGCGCCCCGACACCTTCACCGTCCTGTCCGCGCTGGCCGCCGTCACCGAACACCTCGGCCTGACCGGCACGATCAACTCCACCTTCAACGAGCCCTACGAGGTGGCCCGCCAGTTCGCCAGCCTCGACCACCTGTCGGGCGGGCGCGCCGCCTGGAACGTCGTCACCTCCTGGGACGCCTTCACCGGCGAGAACTTCCGGCGCGGCGGCTTCCTCCCGCAGGACGAGCGCTACTCCCGCGCCAAGGAGTTCCTGAGCACCGCCAACGAACTCTTCGACGCCTGGCACGGCGACGAGATCGTCGCCGACCAGGAGTCCGGCGTCTTCCTCAAGGACGCGCGCGCCGGGTCCTTCGCCCACCAGGGACGGCACTTCGACATCGCGGGCCGGTTCAACGTGCCGCGCAGCCCGCAGGGCCGCCCGGTGATCTTCCAGGCGGGCGACTCCGACGAGGGACGCGAGTTCGCCGCGGCGGGCGCGGACGCCATCTTCAGCCGGCACAGCACCCTCGACGCGGGACGCGACTTCTACGCCGACGTCAAGGGGCGCCTCGCCCGCCACGGGCGGCGCCACGACCAGCTCCTGATCCTGCCCGCGGCGACCTTCGTCCTCGGCGACACCGACGCCGAGGCGCGGGAGCGGGCCAGGGAGGTGCGCCGCCTGCAGGTCAGCGGCCAGACCGCGATCAAGTACCTGGAACAGGTGTGGAACCGCGACCTCTCCGGCTACGACCCCGAAGGACCGCTGCCCGGCATCGACCCCGACCCCGGCGAGCACACCGTCGCGCGCGGCCGGGCCAGCGTACGGATGTTCCGCGATCCGCTCGCCGTCGCCCGGCAGTGGCGCGAGCGCGCGGAGGCGGAGAACCTCTCGATCCGCGAGCTGGTCATCGAGACCACCGGACGCCAGTCGTTCATCGGCTCACCCGCCACCGTCGCCGAGACCCTCCTGGTCCCGCACATCACCCCCACCGGCCTGGACGAGTTCGCCGACACCGTGGTCCCGCTGCTCCAGGAGCGCGGGGTGTTCCGCCACGACTACACCGGCACCACCCTCCGCGACCACCTCGGCCTCGACCACCCCGACGACCTGCGGGGCGAGGTCACCGGCGGCATCCCGGCCGTGCCGGACACCCGGCGGGCCGCCTCGTGAAGTTCCTGGCCATCACCCTCATCGCACACGCCCCCGACCCGGTGACGGGCATCCGGAGCAGCACCAGCGAGCGCTTCCGTGAAGTCATCGACAACGCGCTGCTCGCCGAGGAGCTCGGCTTCGACGGCTTCGGCGTCGGCGAACGCCACGAACGGCCCTTCATCTCCTCCTCGCCCCCGGTCGTGCTCAGCCACATCGCCGCACTCACCTCCCGCATCCGCCTCTTCACCGCCGTCACCACCCTCAGCCTGCTCGACCCCGTGCGCGCCTACGAGGACTACGCCACCCTCGACCACCTCTCCGCCGGACGCCTGGAACTGATCATCGGCAAGGGCAACGGCACCGCCCAGCGCGAGCTGTTCGACGTCACCCCCGACGACCAGTGGGAGCGCAACGCCGAGAGCTACGAGCTGTTCCGCCGCATCTGGCGGCAGGACAAGGTCAGCGCCACCCCCCGGTTCCGGCCCGCCCTCGCGGAGGCCGAGGTGTGGCCAAGACCCCTGCAACAGCCCATCCGCGTCTGGCACGGCAGCGCGACGAGCCGCGAGTCGGTCGACCTCGCCGCCCGCCACGGCGACCCGCTCTTCTCCGCCAACGTCACCCACCCCATCGGGCCCTACGCCGAACTCATCCGCCACTACCGCGAACGGTGGGAGCACCACGGCCACGACCCGGCGGCGGCCGTCGTCGGCGCGGGCACGGCGGGCTACTACGCGGCCCGCACCTCACAGGAGGCGGTCGCCGCCTACCGGCCGGTCTTCGAAGGACATCTCGCGCTCCAGAAGCGCATGGGCGTCGAGCCGGTCTTCCCCACCCTGGAGGACTTCGTCGAACGCAGCTCGGCCCTCATCGGCAGCCCCCAGCAGGTGATCGAGAAGGTGCACCGCTACCACGAGCGGTTCGGGCACAGCGTGCTCCACCTGCACGCGGACGCGGGCGGACTCACCACCGCCCAGCACCGCGCCTCCCTCGAACTCTTCCAGTCCGGGATCGCCCCGGCCCTGCGCCGCGACCTCCCCGACCCGCCCTTCCCGTGGGCCCCGGCGGGCGCCGCCCAAGAACCCGCACTCGCGGCACCCCACACCCCCTGACCACTGAGGAGCACCCGAATATGTCCGGCATCCCTCTCGGGGTCCTCGACCTCATCCCGATCCCGTCCGGCGCCACCGCCGCCGACGCCCTGCGGAACACCATCGACCTCGCCCGGCAGACCGAGCGGTTCGGCTACAGCCGGTACTGGTTCGCCGAGCACCACCTCAACCCGGGCGTCGCCGGGTCGTCGCCCGCCGTCGTCATCGCACTCACCGCCGCCGCGACCTCCACCCTGCGCATCGGCTCCGGTGCCGTCCAGCTCGGCCACCGCACCGCGCTGTCCACCGTGGAGGAGTTCGGGCTCATCGACGCCCTGCACCCCGGACGGCTCGACCTGGGCCTCGGCCGCTCCGGCGGACGCCCCTCAGGAACGACGGCGGAACCCCGGCCCGCCACGACCCCCGTCGTCGACGGCCGCGCCCCCAACGGCCTCCGCATCCCGGCGCGCTTCTCACCCGCCCACCTCCTCGACTCACCGCGCTTCCAGCTCCAGCAGAAGCTGCTGCGGCAGCCGGAGGCCCGCGCCCAGGACTACGGCGAGCAGGTCGACGACATCCTGGCGCTGCTGCGCGGCGACTACCGCTCGGCAGACGGCGTCGAGGCGCACGCCATCCCCGGTGAGCACGCCGACGTACAGGTGTGGATACTCGGCAGCAGCGGCGGCGAGAGCGCCGAGGTCGCGGGCCGCAACGGACTCCGCTTCACCGCCAACTACCACGTCAGCCCCGCCTCCGTACTGGAGGCGGCCGAGGGCTACCGCGCCGCGTTCAAGCCCTCCGGCGGCCTCGACAAGCCCTACGTCAGCGTCTCCGCCGACGTCGTCGTGGCCGAGGACGACGCGACGGCCCGGGAGCTGGCCGCCGGTTACGGCCCCTGGGTCCGCAGCATCCGCAGCGCCGAAGGCGCCATTCCCTTCCCGACCCCGGCGCAGGCCCGCGCCCACCGGTGGACCGAGGCCGACCGGGAACTGGTCGCCGACCGCGTCGAGACCCAGTTCGTCGGCTCACCCGGCCGCGTCGCCGACCACCTCGAACAACTCCAGGAGGCCACCGGCGCCGACGAACTGGTCATCACGACCATCACCCACGACCACACCGACCGGGTGCGCTCCTACCGGCTCCTGGCGGAGGAGTGGCAGCGCAGGTGAGACCGGCCCCATCCGGTCGGCGCAGGGCTCAGCGGAGGGGTTGGACGGGCCGCATCCGCCACAGCTGGTCCGCGTTCGCGGTGCGGTCCCACTGCTCCGCCTGGGCCCCTTCGTCGGTGCTCTGGCCGCGGATGCCCAGGTACTTGCCGCTGCGCAGGTTGGCGAGCGTGTAGACGCCGTCCTGTGCCGGACCCTGCGGTGTCATGGCCCACGTGTGGAACTTGTACCCGTCGCAGGAGAACTGGTTGGCGTTGGCGCCGTTGTCCAGGCTTCCGTTGCTGATGGCCAGGCACCTGCCGCTGTTCTCGTTGACGACGGCGGCCGTGCCGTCGCCCAGTTCGACGACCTGCCAGCGCTGGTCGGGGCTGTTGGCGCAGGTGCGCTGGACGGCGCGGGCCCCGTCGGCCCTGCTTTGGTCGAGGATGCCGAGGCACTTGCCGCTGTGGGTGTTGTGGAGCGTCGTGCCCCACTGCGGGGGCGGCTGCCGCTGGGCGAAGAGCGAACCGGGCTGCTGGTCGCAGGTCCACTGCCGCAGCGCCGCCCCGTCGGCCTTGGCGGACTCGGTCACCTCCAGGCAGCGGGGCTCGGCCGAGGTCATGGTCTGGAAACCGACGCCCTCGCCGATGGGCACGATCCGGAAGCTGACGGCGGTGCCGCTGCCGCACGCGGCCAGCCGAAGTGCCGCCCCGGCGGCGGGACTTCCGTTCTCCACGGCGACGCAGGTACCGCTCACCGCGCTGACGATGTTGACCGCGTCGCTCGCCGCCCCGGAGGCCTGGAGATACCAGCGGGCGGCGGGCTTCCCGAAACAGCGCCCCTGGCGCACCGGCTGCCCGAGCGCGGACTCGGGGGTCTCCACACAGAGGCCGCTGTGCGGACTGACGATGTTCACCACCTGGGCGGAGGCCAGGCGCCCCGCGAGAGGCGGTGCGACGGCGTGCGCGGGCACTCCGAGGGCCGCTACGAGCGCGGCGCACAGCAGGGCGACCGCGAGACCGGCTCGCGAGCGCCGTGTCCGCACCGTACTTCTCCGCCCGCGCGGGGCGCCGGCCTGCGTAGTCATCCGAAGAATCTCCCTTGCGTACGAGGCAGCCGCCGGGGCGGGGACGGAGGTCCGGGCGATGGTGCGGCAACACGATGGCAGGGCGGAGTGACGGGTCTCTGACGCGCCGCTGACACGGCGGTCGCCTCTAGAGCCAGTCGTGCTCCCGTGCGTAGCGTGCCGCCTCGTGGCGCGTTCGGGTCTGCGTCTTCTGCATGGCGTTGGAGAGGTAGTTGCGTACGGTGCCCTGCGCCAGGTTGAGGCGGGCGGCGATGTCGGCGACGGAGTAGCCCTCGCCGGTCACCCGCAGCACGTCGATCTCCCGGTCGGTGAGCGGGCAGTCGTCGACCACGGCGAGCGCGGAGACGTCCGGGTCGATCCACCGCTTGCCCTGGTGCAGGGTGCTGATCACCGTCGTGATGTGCGCGGGCTCGGCGGACTTGCTGACGAAGCCCTGGACGCCGAGTCGGAGTGCCTTGCGCAGCACGCCGGGCCTGGCGTGGCGGGTGAGCATCAGGACCACCTGCTCCGGCCGCTCCCGGCGGATCTCCGCGACGGCGCCGAGCCCGTCGACCCCCGGCATCTCCAGGTCGATGACGAGGACGTCGGGCCGGTGCCGCAGCGTGGCCCGGACGGCGGACGCGCCGTCGTGCGCCTCGGCGAGCACGGTGATGTCGCCCTCCAGGGGCAGCAGCGCCGCCAGCGCCTTACGGAGCAGCGCCTCGTCGTCGGCGAGTACGACGGTGGTCATCGGGCGGCGTCCTTCCGGCCGGTGGGCGGGGCTTGCGCGGGGAATTCCGCGGCCGTCACGAAGCGTCCTTCCTGCTGTTCCACGGTCAGTTCACCTCCGTTGTCGCCGACGCGTTCCCTGAGGACGGCGAGGCCCCGAAGGCCGGGGAGGGGCGCCCGCCGCGCACCGTCGTTGACGATGGTGATGCCCGTCTCCGACAGCGTGATGCGGACCCGGGTGGCCTCGGCGTGCCGCAGGATGTTCGTCGTCGTCTCGCGGAGCACCTGACCCAGCAGTTCGTCGACCCGCCCGTCGACCTCGGCCTCGCGGTTGACGCGTACGCGGATGCCCGCCGCCTCGAAGAGGTTCTTGGCGTTCTCCAGCTCCACCGAGAGGTTGAGCCGCCGCTGCGCGTAGGCGAGTTCCTTGGTCTGGCTGATGGTGTCGCCGACCAGCGCGTGCACCTCCCGCAGCTCATCCTCCACACGCTCGATGTCGGTGCGCACCAGCTTCTCCGCGAGCGTGACCTTCAGCTTCACCACATGCAGGGTGTGGCCCTGGATGTCGTGCAGATCGCTGGCGAAGCGCACGCGTTCGCGGATGACGGCAAGCTCCGCCTCGCGCTCCCGCGACCGCTCGACGATCTCGTAGAACCGCTGGTTGGCGAACATGAAGCCGGTCGCGACCACGGTGACGGCGGTCGGGATGAGGACGTACGTGAGCAGGTCGCCGGGTACGTCGTCCCGTGACACGAGGAGTTTCGCCGCGCCCACCGCGGCCACGTACCCGACGAGGGCCAGGGTCGCCGCGCGCCGGTGGTGCGACAGCCCGGACAGGAGATAGGGGCCGACGATCAGGAGGCCGTAGAACGCCGTGTGGCTGTCGGTCACCAGCACCCCGAAGGGCCATACGGCCGCCACCACGACCAGACAGGGGAGCGCGACGCGTGAGGTGTCGCCCGTCGTCCACCGCTCCACGAGCACCAGGGCCGCCAGCACCCCGAGGGCCAGGACGCACGCCTCCCACCAGGACCTGGCGTCGACCTTGATCAGGACCGCGCCGACGATCGCGAGCGGCGGGATGATCGTGACCAGGTGCCAGCGGCGGAGCTGCCCCTGCGTCGTACGGGCGTCCGCCGGGCCGAGCAGCGCCGTCCGGCGCGCCGGTCCCTCCGGTCGGCCGCCCACGTCAGGCACCGGCCGACGCGGCGGTCGCCGTCGGCGGGACGGTCGCCGCCGGCAGGGTGGGGGGACTGAGCAGCATGGGCGGATCTCCCGTGGCGAGCGAGCGTCGAGCGTGGTGGGCGGGGGCGGACAGAGGGGTCTGCCGGGCAGTATTCTTCCCGCCGCGCCGGTGGCACCAGTGACACCACGTCATGGGTTCACCCGAGGAATGTCATGGTCAAGTACTGACACCAGGGCACTGCCGGGAGGCCGCGACGGCGGCTGAAATCGAAGCATGACCCCCACACCAGTCATCGACGTCGACCGCCTCAACCTCAAGTACGGCGACTTCCACGCCGTGAAGGACCTGTCCTTCCAGGTCAGGAAGGGTGAGCTCTACGCCCTGCTCGGCACCAACGGCGCCGGTAAGACCTCGACCCTGGAGACCGTCGAAGGGCACCGCGCGGCCACCTCGGGCACCGTGCGGGTCTTCGGGAAGAACCCGCGCGACCGGCGCGCCGTCCGGCACCGCATGGGCATCATGCTCCAGGAGAGCGGCTTCTCCCCGGACCTCACGGTGCGGGAGTCGGTACGGCTGATCGGAAAGCTCTCCCAGCGGGTGGACCGGGCGGAGCGCGTGCTCAGCGTCGTCGACCTCACGCACAAGGCGGGCACCAGGGTCTCCCAGCTCTCCGGCGGCGAGAAGCGGCGCCTGGACTTCGCCACCGCCGTCTACGGAAGCCCCGAACTGATCTTCCTGGACGAGCCCACGACGGGCCTGGACATCCAGTCGCGGGACGCCCTGTGGGACGCCGTGGACAAGCTGCGCGAGGACGGCTCCACCATCGTGCTCACCACGCACTACCTCGAAGAGGCCCAGCAGCGTGCCGACCGCATCGGGCTCATGCACACGGGCGCCTTCCACCAGGAGGGGACCGTCGCCGAGCTGACCCGGACCCTCCCGGCCGTCATCCGCTTCGCCCTCCCGGCGGGCGCTCCCGCGCTGCCGCTCGCGGCCAGGCGCGAGGCGGACGGCGGCTTCGTCGTCGAGACCTTCACCCTCCAGAAGGAGCTGCACGCTCTGCTCGGCTGGGCGCACGCCAACGGCGTCGAACTGCTCGACCTGGCAGCCGGACCGACCCGCCTCGACGACGTCTTCCGCTCGATCGGCAACGCCGATTAGCACGCGCCGACCCCGCTCACCCCTCAGC
>NZ_JASKYR010000377.1:0-7257 GCF_041028215.1 Streptomyces flavofungini | reverse complement strand
GCGCGGAAGATCCCCGAAACAGACATGCGAAACTTTTCACATGAGTGCCGCCTGCCGCGCCCCCCGCGGTCGCGGAAAGTCCCATTTCAGGAGGGTTGCCGAGCTGCTCCCGGACCGGGCCGCCGGATGGCGGTCACACGGTCCGGCGGGACGGCTTCAGGCCGTCTTGCCGAGCGCCTTCCAGCCACCCGCCGGGGCCTGGCCGACCTCAAGGCCCTGGAGCGCCTGGAGCACCTTCGGGTCCTGCACGTCGAGCCAGTCGACGAACTGCCGGAAGGAGACCAGACGTACGTCCTTCTTGCCCGCGATGTGCTTCAGGGCCTCCTCGACGGCATCCATGTAGATGCCGCCGTTCCACTCCTCGAAGTGGTTGCCGATGAAGAACGGGGCGCGGTTGGACTCATAGGTCCGCTTGAAGCCCGCTATGTAGGCCTCGGCGGCCTGCTTGCGCCAGCCCGGGTAGTTGTGGGCCGGTGCCTTCGTGCTGTTCTTCGACTGGTTGGCGAGGATGTTGTAGTCCATCGACAGGACCTCGAAGGAGTGCCCGGGGAAGGGGATCTGCTGGAGCGGCAGGTCCCAGACGCCCATCTTCTTCGTCGGCCACTTCTGGCGGCCGCCGGGCGAGGAGGCGTCGTAGCGCCAGCCGAGCTTCTTGGCGGTCGGCAGCAGGTTGTCCTGGCCGAGCAGACACGGCGTACGGCCGCCGACGAGTTCCTTGTCGTAGTCGAAGGGCAGCGACGGCAGATCGGTCCAGCCCGTGTTCGTCCGCCATTTCTTCACGAACGACTTGGCCTGGTCTATCTCGTCCTGCCATTGCGCGGACGTCCAGTTGCCGACCGTTCCGGTGCCCGAGCAGAAGTGCCCGTTGAAGTGGGTGCCGATTTCATGGCCGTCGAGCCACGCCTCGCGTACGTACTTCAGCGTCTCCTTGATGTGACCGTCGGTGAGATAGCCGATGTCGGAGGCGCCGACCGAGTTGTTCGGCGGACGGTACATGCGCTTCTTCGATTCCGGAAGCAGATAAAGCCCGGAGAGGAAAAACGTCATGTGCGCTTCGTGCTCCTTGGCGAGCTTCAGAAAGCGCGGGAACAGCCCGTTGCCGACCTCGCCCGCGCCGTCCCAGGAGAAGATCACGAACTGCGGGGGCGTCTCGCCGGGCTGGAGCGGCGTCGGCTTCCCCGGCTGGTGGGGCTGCGGTCCCGTGTACGCGGTCGAGCCGTCGCCGATCGGCTTCACCGGGTGCTTGGCGGCGCCCCCCTGCCCGTCCTTGGCCTTGTCCGCGGGCCCCGAGGAGTCGCCGTCGGCCCCGGAGCCGCAAGCCGCGAGACCGAGAGCGGCGGCTGCGCCCGCTCCGAGTCCGAGCATTCCCCTGCGGCTGATGTCGAGCATTCCATCCCCATTCGTCGCGCCCCTGGCTCCGTCCGCTGTATGTGCCAAGCAGACGGTTGACCAGTTAGAGGGCGCGACGAACGGCGGGGTTCCAGCACGTCGCTTTTATTTGAGGAGTTTTACCCGGAGAGCGTCTGTAAGAGCCCTGGAATAGACATACAGTTGCCGCGCGATCACGTGACGTGAATAAGAACGCGGCAACTGTACGGGCAATGCCGTCAGGCGCCGAAGGCCTTACCCGCCGCCGCGTCCTTGCCCTTCACCGGCTTCGCACCGGCGAGGAGATGGGCGGGGACGAGATCGCGCGCGGGCTCGGAATAACCCACCGAGACGATGCGGTCACCGCGGTAGGTGAACGTCGTGAGCGAGGCGAGCGTGCACTGCCGCTTGCGCGGGTCGTGCCACAGCCGCCGCTTCTCCACGAAGCTGCGCACGATCCAGATCGGGAGCTGATGGCTGACGCAGACCGCCTCGTGCCCCCGCGCGGCGTCCTTCGCCGCGTCCAGGGCGCCCATCATCCGCACGACCTGCTCCACGTACGGCTCGCCCCAGGAGGGCTTGAAGGGGTTGACGAGGTGCTTCCAGTTGTCCGGGTTCTTCAGCGCGCCGTCGCCGACCCCGAAGGTCTTGCCCTCGAAGACATTGCCCGCCTCGATGAGCCTGCCGTCCGTGGCGAGGTCGAGGCCGTGCGCCTTGGCGATCGGGGTGGCCGTCTCCTGGGCGCGGTCCAGCGGTGAGGCGACGACGTGCGTGACATCGCGCTGGGCGAGGTGCTCGGCGACCCGGTCGGCCATCCGGCGGCCGAGGTCGGAGAGGTGGTAGTCGGGCAGCCGCCCGTACAGGATGCCCTCGGGGTTGTGCACCTCTCCGTGGCGCATCAGATGGACGACGGTCAGCTCGTCACCCGCTGCCGTGCCGCTCATGCGGTGACCTCCGTGGCTTCCGCCGCCGCGCGGGCGGCGGCGGGCAGGGCGGCGGCGATCCGCTCGACCGCGCGCTCGTCGTGGGTGGTGGACACGAACCAGGACTCGAAGGCGGACGGCGGCAGATAGACGCCCTGCGACAGCATCGAGTGGAAGAAGGCGGTGAAGCGGAACGACTCCTGGGTCTTGGCGTCGTCGTAGTTCCGCACGGCCTTGTCGGTGAAGAAGACCGAGAACATGTTGGAGGCGTTCTGCACCGTGTGCGCGACGCCCTCCTTGGTCAGCGCCTCGCTCACCAGGGTCCTGAGCCGCTCCGAGACCGCGTTCACCGTCTGGTACGCCGCGTCGTCGAGGAGGCGGAGCTGGGCGAGGCCCGCGGCCGTCGCGACCGGGTTACCGGAGAGCGTGCCCGCCTGGTACACCGGTCCTGCCGGGGCGAGGTGCTCCATGACGTCGGCGCGCCCGCCGAAGGCCGCGGCCGGGAAGCCGCCGCCCATGACCTTGCCGAAAGTCATCAGGTCGGGACGGACGCCGTCGACGCCGAACCAGCCCGCCTTCGACGTACGGAAGCCGGTCATCACCTCGTCCGAGATGTACAGCGCGCCGTGCTCGCGGCAGAGGTCCGCGAGCGCCTGGTTGAAGCCCTCGGCCGGCGGCACGACGCCCATGTTGCCCGGCGAGGCCTCGGTGATGACGCAGGCGATCTGTCCCGCGTTCGCCGCGAAGGCGGCGCGCACCGCCGCCAGGTCGTTGTACGGCACGACGATCGTGTCGCCCGCCTGGGCGCCGGTGACGCCCGGCGTGTCGGGCAGGCCGAGGGTCGCCACGCCCGAACCGGCGGAGGCGAGCAGGGCGTCGACATGGCCGTGGTAGCACCCGGCGAACTTGATCACCTTGGCGCGGCCGGTGAAGCCGCGGGCGAGGCGGATGGCGGACATGGTCGCCTCGGTGCCGCTGGAGACGAGCCGCACCTGCTCGACCGGCTCGATCCGGGCCACGATCTCCTCGGCGAGGGCGACTTCGCCCTCCCCGGGGGTGCCGAACGAGGTGCCGCGCGCGACGGCCTCCTGAACTGCGGCGATGACCTCGGGGTGCGCGTGGCCGAGAATCATCGGCCCCCAGGAACACACGAGGTCGACATACTCGCGGCCGTCGGCGTCAGTCAGGTACGGACCGGTACCGGACACCATGAAACGGGGCGTTCCACCCACAGCGCGGAACGCGCGCACGGGAGAGTTCACACCGCCGGGCGTCACGGCCGCCGCACGGTCGAAGAGAGTCTGCGAAACTGGGGCGTTATACGGGAAGCTCACACGAGCCATGGTGTCAGAGGGTTCGGACATCCTGCGGACAGGTGTTTCACTCCACGTTTTAGCGGGTGAGCGTGGGGGAGGTCACTGACACGATGATCGGGTTGCGTGGCGGGGGCCGCGAGGCCTAGAAAAGACAGGGCCGTGCCGCCCTGGCAAAGCAGTCGGGTGGAGATATGCATCGCGGTGGCGGACTGGGCGAGGGGACCGAAGGCCTGGGCCCGCGGCGTGCCCGGCGTGGCAAGCACCGACGCGAGGCGGAAGCGCAGCCCGCGCAGGCGCCCGAGCAGGTGCGGGGCGCCTCCAGTGAGTCCCGGCGGGACCGGGCTAGCAGCAGGAGTGGCGGGGTGGGGGTGACGTACAAGTACTTCGGTGCCCCGGACGGCGCCACCGCCGCCCGCGTGCCCATCTCGATGCGGCCCGAGGAGCTCGGCGGCGACGAGCTCGGCATGGGCGGCATGTTCACGAAGATCAAGCCGGAGACGATGGCCGCGATGGTCCTCACCGGCATCGAGGGCATACCCCTGCACAAGGTCCCCCCGCTGGAACTGGTCGTCCTCCACCCCGACTACGCCGTGGTGAAGCTCCCCATGACCGTCGTCGACCCGCTGCGCGGCATCGGCGAGGAGTCGGTGGGCGCCGCGGCCTTCATCTGGTCCACGGTCCCCGACCGCGGCGGCCCCCGCGACGCCTTCAACGTCTACCAGCTCCTCCATGAGTGGCAGGACTTCAGCCACCGGCTCCACGACGCGGGACACCAGGCCTACTGCCTCGTGTGGCCCTGACCGGCCCGGCCGCCCTTCACCGCCGGGCCAGCGCCGCGAGCTGTTCCGCGAAGGGGACGACCTGGGCGGGTCCGGGCTCCTCCTGGGGCGCCGGGCGCATCAGCCGTGCCAGTTCCGCGGCCGCCCGGTCCACCCGTGCGGCGAGGCCCTCCGCTCCCCAGTCCTCGGACGCCGCGTACACCCCGGTCGGGACGACGACGGCGCGCAGGTAGGCGAAGAGCGGGCGCAGGGCGTGGTCGAGGACCAGGGAGTGCCGGGCCGAGCCGCCGGTGGCGGCGACCAGGACCGGCTTGCCCGCGAGGGCGTCCCTGTCCGTGCCGCTCACGGCGTCGAAGAAGGACTTGAACAGGCCGCTGTAGGTGGCGGAGAAGACGGGCGTGACGGCGATCAGGCCGTCGGCCCCGCGCACCGCCTCGATCGCGGCGCTCAGGGCGGGCCCCGGGAAGCCGGTGGTGAGGCTGTGCGCGATCTCCACGGCGAGGTCGCGCACCTCGACGACCTCGGTCTCCACCCCGGCGTGGTCCCCGGTGGCGGCCGCGAGGCGGTCCGCGAGCAGCCGGGTGGACGAGGGCACGCTCAGCCCCGCCGATACGACGACGAGCTTCATGCCGTCACCTCTTCCGTCTCGTTCGATTCCTGCCGGGCCGTGCGGGCGGCGTGCGTGGGGGCGTCCGGGACGTCGGCCGGGCGGTTCTTCGCGAACTCCTCGCGCAGGACCGGGACGACCTCCTCGCCGAGGATGTCGAGCTGCTCCAGGACGGTCTTGAGCGGCAGGCCCGCGTGGTCCATCAGGAAGAGCTGCCGCTGGTAGTCGCCCACGGTGTCGCGGAACGACAGCGTCCGCTCGATCACCTGCTGCGGGGAGCCCACGGTCAGCGGGGTCTGCTCGGTGAACTCCTCCAGCGAGGGCCCGTGCCCGTACACCGGCGCGTTGTCGAAGTACGGCCGGAACTCGCGGACCGCGTCCTGGGAGTTGGCCCGCATGAACACCTGGCCGCCGAGCCCGACGATCGCCTGCTCCTCGGTGCCGTGCCCGTAGTGCGCGTACCGCTGCCGGTACAGCTCGACCATCCGCTTGGTGTGGTCGGCGGGCCAGAAGATGTTGTTGTGGAAGAAGCCGTCTCCGTAGTACGCGGCCTGCTCGGCGATCTCCGGGGACCGGATGGAGCCGTGCCAGACGAAGGGCGCGACACCGTCCAGCGGCCGGGGCGTGGCCGTGAAGGACTGGAGCGGCGTACGGAACTTGCCCTCCCAGGTGACGACGTCCTCGTCCCAGAGGCGGCGCAGGAGCGCGTAGTTCTCGACGGCCAGGTTGATGCCCTGGCGGATGTCCTTGCCGAACCACGGGTAGACCGGGCCGGTGTTGCCGCGCCCCATCATCACGTCGACGCGGCCGTCGGCGAGGTGCTGGAGCATCGCGAAGTCCTCCGCGATCTTCACCGGGTCGTTGGTGGTGATCAGCGTGGTGGAGGTGGACAGGACGAGCTTCTCCGTGCGGGCGGCGATGTAGCCGAGCATCGTCGTCGGGGACGACGGCACGAAGGGCGGGTTGTGGTGCTCGCCGGTCGCGAAGACGTCGAGCCCGACCTCCTCGGCCTTGAGCGCGATCGCGACCATCGCCTTGATGCGCTCGGCCTCGCTCGGCGCCCGGCCGGTGGTCGGGTCGACGGTCACGTCTCCGACGCTGAAGATTCCGAACTGCATGGCAGACATGGCTGGACTCACCCTTCGCAGGTTGTTGACTGTTCAACTATACCCATGAACGGAGGGTGCCGGGCGGGTATTCCCCCCCCGGGAGGCGGGGGTGTGCGTCACCCCTGGGAGTCAGGGGCGGGGCCGAGCCTCTCCGCCTCGGTGCCGGGGAAGGCGGCGCGGGCCGGCAGCGGGACCAGTGCGGGTCGCGGCCGGBGGCCGCGAGGAGGCGCTCGAAGGCGGTGGCCCCGGCGGGGGCGGGGGCGGCCTCCGCGAAGACGCCCATCGTGCGGGCCATCGGGCCGAGGCCCTCGACAACCTCGGTGAGCCGCCGCACGACCGCGTCCGCCTCGCCACCGGCCTCGTACGCCTGGCCCGTCGCCCTGGCCAGGTCCCAGGCGTGCACGGTCAGATCCAGGAGCGCCATGCCGCCGACGGTCCCCGCGGGCATGCCCATCGCCCCCGTCGTGCCCTGGTCGGCGCCGGGCGCGGCCCAGGCGGCGACGAGCCGCTCCGCCTCGGCGGCGAAACGCCCGCGCCAGTCGCCGCCCTGCGCCACGTAGGCGGGGGTGGCGGAGAAGTCCGAGTCGCGCTTGGCCGCCAGTTCCTGGAACTGGACGAGCACATGGATGAGGTGATCGACGAGGGCCTGTACGTCGTAGTCCGCGCAGGGCGTGGGAGCGGTGAGGCTCTCGTCGGGGAGGGCGCGGACGACGGGGACCGCTCGGGCGGCGGCCTGGGCGAGCAGGTCGCTGATCGTGGTGGCCTCGACGCCGTGGTCGCTGCCGTTGTCGTGGCCGGTGTCCGGAATGTTCGTGTTCATATGTCGACCGTACGGAGCGGGGTGCGGGCCGCGCTTGAACAAACGCGACACCGCGCGGGCGCCGCGTACGGCACGCCGCGTACGCCTCGCCGGATACGGCCCGGTGCCTTCCGGCTCTACGATCCCCGCATGCCGGACGCCCCACGCCGCGACACCCGAGGCATCGTCGACGCCGCCGGGCTCTTCTCCCGGGTGCGGTTCCGCCGCCACGCGCCCGCCGAGGCGCTGCGCCCCTATCTGGAGCACTACTGGTTCATCGACTGGGACCTGCCCGAGCCCTACGCCTCCCACGTCGTCCCGCACCCCAGCGTGAACGTCGTCTTCCAGGCGTACGA
>NZ_JASKYR010000376.1:0-7323 GCF_041028215.1 Streptomyces flavofungini | reverse complement strand
GGTGAGACGCACGGTCGTCCTCTTTCGTCGGGAGCTGAGTTTTCCTGAGGCTTCGTCGGGAGCTGAGTTTCCCTGAGGCTTCGTCAGGAGCTGAGGTTCTGCAGGAATCTGGCCGCGACCGGCCCCGCGTCCGAGCCGCCGGATCCGCCGTCCTCCAGGAGCACGGCCCAGGCCAGGTCGGATTCGCCCTGGTAGCCGATCATCCAGGCGTGGGTGCGCGGTGGCTTCGCGGTGCCGAACTCGGCCGTGCCGCTCTTGGCGTGCGGGGTGCCCGGCAGGCCCTTGAGCGCATGGCCCGAACCCGACGTCACCGTCGAGCGCATCAACGAGCGCAGTTGTGCGGCCACTTCCGGGCCGAGGTTCCTCGGGGCCCGGTACTTCTCGCGCACCCCGTCGGGCACGAGCACCGGCTGGGTGAAGGTGCCGCTCTTGACGGTGGCCGCGACCGAGGCCATCACCAGGGGAGAGGCCTGCACCCGCGCCTGGCCGATCACAGCGGCGGCCTTGTCGTTGTCGCCGGTGTTGACCGGGACCTCACCGTCGTACGTGGTGTCGCCCACGTCCCAGTGCCCGCCGATGCCGAACGCCCGTGCGGTGTCGCGCAGCGCGGAGTCGGAGAGCTTGTCGCGGGCGCCGACGAAGTAGGTGTTGCATGACTGCGCGAACGCCGCACGGAACGTCGAGCCCTCGTCCAGGGCGAACTGGTCCTGGTTCTCGAAGCGCTGGCCGTTGACATGGGCGAACTTCGGGCAGGGCGCGGGGTCACCGGGACGGAGCCCCTGGCCGAGGAGAGCCGCCGTGGTGACGACCTTGAAGGTGGAGCCGGGCGGATAGCGGCCCGCGAGGGCCCGGTTCATGCCGCCGGGCTTGTTGGCGGCGGCCAGGATGTGCCCGTCGCGGGGATCGACCGCGACGATCGCCGCCGTCTTGTCCACCCCCGACAGCGCGTCCGCCGCCGCCCGCTGCACCTTGGGGTCGATGGTCGTCCGCACCGCCCGGCCCTTGCGGGCCTTCGCCCCGACGAGGGTGCGCACGGCCTGCCCGCTCCGCCGGTCGGCGATCACCAGTGCCTTGCGCGGTCCCTTGCCCCCGGCGAGCCGGGCGTCGTAACGGGCCTGGAGCCCGGAGACGCCCTTGCCGCTCTTCTCGTCCACCGTGCCGGTGAGCGAGGCGGCTGCCAGCTCGCCGCCGTCGGCGTCGAGGATCTTCGCCCTGCCGCCCTTGCCGCTGAGCGCCAGTGTCTGCCCCGGCCGCAGCTCCGGATGGACCATCGGCGTCGAGAACAGCACCGTCCATTGCCCGGACCGCTCGCGCAGCCGTGCCCGGGAGTCCCAGGTGTACTCGCCGACCCCGGGGATGCGCATGGCCACCGCGAAGGGCACCTGCACCTCGTCCTCGCCCCGCAGCGCGCCCTCTCCGGCGGTGACCTTCGTCCGGGACGGCGCCAGATTGGTCATCACCGAGGTCAGCAGCGACGCGGCGGTCTCGGGGCTGTCGGTGTACGTGCCCGCGCGCTCGGCCTGCCCCTTCTGCCAGGCACCGAGGAACGACCGGAGACGGTCCTCGGCCGCGGCGACGCGGGGGTCGGCGCTGTCGTCGTCGGAGAGGAGGCGGTGGCCCGCGTAGCCCCCGCCCGCGAGAAGCAGGACGAGGCCGATGATCCCGAACGTCCTCCGGCTCCGGTTCGGTCCGCGGCTGCGGGCGGGGCCGTGCGGGCGTGATGGTGACGCGTCATGTGCTGGTGACGCGGTACGGAGCGGGTCCTCCGGATACTGCGGCGGGTCTTCCGGATACGGGTGCGACAAGGTTCCCTCCCTCGGTGAGCCGTCGCCAGGCGCGGCAGCCACAGTCAAGGCCGCCCCTCGCGGCCATGTCGAATACACTCTCGACGTCGGAGCGATTCGACATCCGTATCTGCGCACGTCAGGGGAGCGTCGTGCTCACCGAACGCCATCTGGAAATCTTCGTCGCGCTGGCGGACGAGGAGCACTTCGGCGCCGCCGCGCAGCGGGTGGGCATCACCCAGCCGCCTCTGTCGCAGGGTCTGCGCCGCCTCGAAGCACTCCTCGGGGTACGCCTCTTCGAACGCAGCCGGGGTGTCACTCTCACCGAAGAGGGCGCGCTGCTCCTGCCGCACGCCCGCAGGGCGCTCGCCGCGCTCACGGAGCTGCGGGAGACCGGGGCGCGGGAGCGGGCCGACGGCCGACGGCTCCGGCTCGGCCTGGCGCCGGAAGTGCCCGCCAGGGTCGCGGCAGCCGTCGCCGCCGCACCGGGCCGCGCGGGCGAGCACACCCGGCTCACCGTCTCGACGGCACCGACCGCCACGCTCCTGTCCGAGACCGCCGCGGGACGGCKCGACCTCGCCGTGATCCGGCACCCCGCGGTGCTTCCCGGACTCGCCTCCGGCGGGGTGGTGCTCCTGCCGACCTGGCGCCTGACGCCCGCCCCGCCGAGCGCCGACGGCGCGGCCGGGGGAAGCGGGCGGCTGCCCGTCGCCGTCCGGCCGCGCGAGGAGGCACCCGCGGCGTACGACCTGTTCATCGACACCCTCGCCAGCCGGGGCCGCCGCGTGGAGACGGTTGTCGTCCCCGACGAGCGCGCCGGGCTGGCCCTGGTGGCGGCGGGCCAGGCCGTGCTGGTGACGGCCGACGCCGGACTCGTGGCCGAGGGCGTCGAACGCACCCCGGCCACCGACCCGCCGCTCCCGCTGCGCCTGCGGGTGGTGTGGGACGCCCGCCGCCCGGACTCCGAGGCCACGGCACGCACGGCCCGCCTGCTGGTGGACGCCCTGGCCCGGCAGGCGGCACGGTGAGCGCGGCGAGGCGGGAGAGCGACGCCCAGCGCGCCATCCGCGGCATGTTCGCGGACGCCGGAGTGCGCGGCTGGCTGCATGTGGCGGAACTGCACCGGCCGACGGCCCGCGTCACGGTCGACCCCGACGAACCGGTGCCGATCGGCTCGGTCTACAAGGTGCCGCTGATGGCGGCCTTCTGCCGGCTCGTGGAGACCGGTGGCCTCGACCCCCGGCAGCGCGTGACGCTCGGCCCCGACGAACGGGTGCCCGGCGTGACCGGCCTCTCCATCCTGCGGGACCCGGTCACCGTCTCACTGCGCGACCTGGTGGTCCTCATGATGAGCGTCTCGGACAACACCTCGGCGCACGCGGTGCTGCGGCACGTGGGCCCGGCGGCCGTCGACGGCCTCTGCCGGGACCTCGGCCTGCCGGACACCCATGTCCTGGGCGGCGCGGCCACGGCGTTCGAGCGGATGGTCTCCGAGACCGGCGCGGAGTCGCTCAGTGCCGCGATGGAACGCCTCGCCGACAACGACAGCACGGTGCCCGCCGGGGTCTACGACCCCGCCTCCAAGGCGTCCTCCACACCTGCCGACATGGCCCGGCTGCTGCGCGCGATCTGGACCGACACCGCGGCCTCCGCCGAGAGCTGCGCCTGGATGCGCGCGACGATGGGCACCCAGGCGTGGTCCCACCGCCTGGCCTCCGGATTCCCGTACGACGACGTGACCGTTTCGGGCAAGACCGGCACCTTCGGCACGATGCGCCACGAGGCGGGCGTGGTCGAGCTGCCCGACGGCGGCGTCTACACCGCCGTCGTCTTCACCCAGGCGGCCCGCGCGGACACCAAACTGCCCAGGGCCGACGCCGTCATCGGAGCGGCGGCGCGCGTCGCGGTGGAGGAGCTGCGGGGCAACGAGGGCACCTGAACCGGGTGGCGTCCCGCTCCCCGGGGTAGACATGGGCGCATGACGCAACCTGTGGACGCGGACGAACTGCTGACGCGCATGCGCGGAGCCCGGAACTGGGCGTCGGACGAGGCCGACCGGAACCTCGCCCTCTCGGAGTCACTGCGGAGCGAGGGCAAGGAGGCGGAGGCCCTGAGCACGAGCATCGAGGCCCGAGCCTTCCGGTCGATCGGCAGGGTGCTCGACGAGATCCTGCAACCGGGCAAGCACACCAACGGCGGCTGACCCGGCTCAGCGCAGGGCGATCAGGCCCGCGTCCGTCGGCTTGAAGCCGCAGGCGTCGAAGTAGAAGGGCCGCAGGTGCTCGTCGAAATCGACGTGCAGCCACTCGCACTCCGCCGCGCGGGCCTCGCGTGCCGCGACCGCGACGAGTTCGGTGCCGACCCCGGACGCCCGCAGCTCCCGGGCGACCATCGTGTCGAGGACGAAGGCGTGGACCCCGCCGTCCCAGGCGACGTTGACGAACCCGGCCAGCTCTCCGCCCCTGCGGGCCACGACCCAGCCGAGGCTGTGCCGACGCACCTGCGCCCACCAGTCGATGGACAGCACGGGATGGTCGAACGCCTCGGCGTGCAGCGCGTTGACGGCCGCGTTGTCGAAGTCGCCGCGCCATGTGCAGGTGATCGTCATGCCCGCATCGTAGGGCCGCCCCCACGGGTGAGGGGGTGCCGGTCGTCGCGGGCCAGACGTTCGGCGAAGGCCAGCAGGAGCGCGGCCGTCCGTGACGGCTCCTCCAGGATCGGTGTGTGACCGGCTCCCGGCAGCATCGCGATCTCCGCGCCGGGGACCGCGCGGTAGTCCGCCGCCGAGGAGGGACGCCACCTGCGGTCCTGGTCGCCGAAGATGACGAGCAGCGGTTTCCCGACGGCTGCCAGCCGGTCCGGCAGCGCCCGCTCGTTCAGATAGCCGGTCGAGGCCCGCATCGCCGCGGCGACCGCCTGGAGGGACATGCCGCGCAGCTCGTCGATGAGGTCGCGCGGAACTTCGTAGCCGGGCCGGAACCCCGTGCTCGCCATCCGGCGGAGCTGGTCGTCGGCGGGTGGCCACCGGTCGGGGTCGAGCGCGGCCTGGTCCGGCGGTGCGATGAAGGCTGCCATGCTCGGGCCCGTGTTGATGAGCGCGAGCGCGGCCACGAGGTCGGGGCGCTGCTCGGCGAGGGCGGTGGCGGCGTACCCGCCGCTGGAGTGGCCGACGACGACGGCCCGCCGCACGCCGAGCCGGTCGAGCGCGTCGCCGAATCTGCCGGCCTGCCGGGGGAGTGTGTAGTCGTGGTCGGCGGGCGCGGCCGAGCGGCCGTGGCCCGGCAGGTCGAACCGTATGACGTGATGGGCTGTCAGCAGCGGCACCATGGCGTCCCATGAGCGGCTCGACGCCGCGGAACCGTGCAGGAGCAGGAGGACGGGGGCGTCATCGGGGCCCGCCGTGTGGACGTACAGGTCACCGTGTGCGTCGGGAGAGGTCATGGGCCCACTGTCGCCGCCCGGGCGCCGCGGTGGCTTGTACTTTTGTTCCCTCCCGCTGTGGCCGACGGCCGTCCTGGCACGGGGGACGGGGTTGACCGCGGCTGGTTCCGCCGCCTGGCACGTCGCCTGTCGGCACGGGCGGCGAGGCCGCCGCCCTTCGGCGAGGCGGCGCACCGCCTCGCCGAAGGGCAGACGCACGGCATCGGACGCGGGCGCGCCCGGTCAGGTGCTGCTAGACGTAGACGACGCAGATGTTGGGGACGTAGCCCACGGTGCCCTTGTAGTTGACCTTGCGCCAGCCGTTGTACTTGTCGATGCCGCACGTGTTCTTGTACGTGCCGCCCATCTTGCCCGAGATGTCGCAGCCCTTGGCGCCCTTGGGCCAGGTGCCCAGGATGGTCGACTTGGTGGTGGCCGACTTGCGGATGTTGAGCGTGCTGACCGACTTGAGGGCCTTGCACTTCGCCGCCGCGGCGGTGGCCACGGTGCCGCTCTGCGGAGCGGACGCGGCGGACGCCGCCGGTACGAGACCGGCCAGCGACAGCGCCGCGACGACCGCGGGAACGATGAGACGCTTCTTCAAAGGGTGCTCCACTTCTGATGAACCTGTACGCGCGCCCGGGGGCGCGGGGTGATCTTACGTGTACACGCCATGAGCGAGGGAATCAGGCCAGGGCCGGTTGCGGTTCCGGCCGCTGGGCCGACGGGGCGTCCGCGGCCCACTGCCTGGTGGTGCGTACGTAGCCGTGGATCACCGAAGCCATCGCCAGGATGACCAGCGGCCCGAAGGCCCACGGGTGGGTGGCCATCTCCATCGGCAGGTAGCGGTAGGAGAGCAGGAGCGCGGCGAAAACCACTGCTCCGTGGGTCACGAGCCGGGTCGCGGAGCGGTCCCAGCCACGGTCGAGGGCGCGCAAGGACGCCTCGATCGTGAGGGCGAAGACCACGCCCGCGACGAGGTCGACTCCGTAGTGGTAGCCGAAGCCCAGTGTCGCGGCGAGCGTGGCGGTCAGCCAGAAGGTCCCCGCGTACCGGAAGAGGCGCGGGCCCTTGCGGGAGTGGATGAAGATCGCGGTGGCCCACGCCGTGTGCAGGCTCGGCATGCAGTTGCGCGGGGTGATCCCGTCGTAAAGCACCGGGTTCGGAGCGGTGACCGGCGGCAGTGTGTGCGGCCACAGATCCGACACCGCCCACTCCACCCCGCCGGTGCCCGAGGTGCCCGGACCGTAGGCGAAGATCGGCCCGACCACCGGGAAGAGCATGTAGAAGGCCGGGCCCACCATGCCGATGACCAGGAAGGTGCGCACCAGGTGATGGCTCGGGAAGCGGCGTTCGGCGGCCACGTTCCGCAGCTGGTAGAGCGCCACGACGATCGCGGCGACGGCGAGCTGCGCGTACACCAGGTCCAGGGTGTTGACGCCGACCGGTCCGGTGGCCTCAAGCATCCGGCCCGCGAGCCAGGACGGGTTGCCGAGCGCGTGATCGGCCATCGCCACATAGGGATCGAGCACCGTCGGGCGGGTCTTGGAGGTGATCAGCAGCCAGGTGTCACCTGTCTTGCGACCGGCCACCAGGAGCAGGCCGAGGCCGACGCCCTTCAGGAGCAGGACGCGTTCCGGCCCGGTGCGGCGCGTGACGGCGATGACCGCGACGCCCAGAATCACCCACAACGCGCCGTTGCCGAAGAACTGCCCCTCGGGTGTCTCGACGTCCAGCGCCCATCGCACCACGATGAAGACGATGTCGATGCCGATCGCGGCACCGGCCGCGATGGCCCGCTGCCGCCAGGTGAGCACCACCATCATCAACGCCATACCGCCGTACAGCGGACCCGGCTTGGGAGGGAAGAGCACCTCGCGCGCCTGGTTGGTGATCGGCCCCGGCTGACCGGCGTACCGGCGCGCGACGATCTCCAGCGCGACGAGGAAGCCGAGGGCCACCACGCCCGCCGTGAGCCACAGGAGCACCCGTGGGCTGCGCCAGTCGACGGACATGATCCTGCGGCCTCTTCGCGAAGACACCCGCGATTCTGTGGATATCAATTGTTTGACCGATTTGTTGGTTGTCGTTGGCGCCCAGGTTAGCCGTCGTGCCGCAC
>NZ_JASKYR010000375.1:0-7679 GCF_041028215.1 Streptomyces flavofungini | reverse complement strand
CCCTCGGACGAGCMACGGCCCGCCCGCAGCAAGCGCGCAGACGCCCAGCGCAATCAGCAGGCGCTGCTCAAGGCGGCCGCCTCGGTGTTCGTCACCTCCGGCGTGGACGCGCCGATCCGGCAGATCGCGGCCGAAGCGGGCGTCGGCATGGGCACGATCTACCGCCACTTCCCCACCCGCGCCGATCTCGTCGTCGCCGTCTACCGCCATCAGGTCGAGGCCTGCGCCGAGGCCGGACCGCGCCTGCTGACGGAGGCGGACTCCCCCTTCGCGGCACTGCGGGAGTGGGTCGGCCTCTTCGTCGGCTTCCTGGTCACCAAGCACGGCCTGGCCAACGCCATGCAGTCGGACGGCGGCGGCTTCGACGCGCTGCACGCCTACTTCCTGGACCGCCTGGTGCCGGTGTGCGCGCGGCTGCTCGACGCGGCGGCGGACTCCGGTGAGATCGCGTCCGGCACCCGGCCGCTGGAGCTGATGCGCGGCATCGGCAACCTCTGCGTCGTCCGCGAGGGCGACCCCGACTACGACCCCCGGCGCATGGTGGCGCTGCTCCTGCGGGGGTTGCGGAGCACCGGGGACTCACCCGCGTCCGACGGGTGACTCCTCAGAGCGCCACCGCCGTCATCAACCGCCGCAGCCGCAGCGCGAGTTGCATCTCCAGTACGCGCTCGGGATCGCGCCAGTGCGGGCCGAGGAGCGCGGTGATCCGGTCCAGGCGGTGGTAGAGGGTGTTGGCGTGGATGTGCAGGGTCGCGCAGGTGCGGCTGTGGTGCTGGGACTCCCGCAGGAACACCTCCACGGTCTCCGCGAGGTCGGGCCTGCGGCCACCGGGGGTCTCCAGGAGCGGACCGAGCGTGGCCTCGACGAAGCTCCGGAGGTCGCTGCGGCCCGCGTGGCTGAAGAGCGACCGGTAGACGCCCAGCTCCTCGGCGAGCGCGCACGTCCTCTCGCGGCCGAGCGCCAGCAGCAGATCCGCCGTCTGCCGGGCGGACCTGTGTGCCGCACGGACGGCCGCCGGTCCGCCGGTGCATCCGGCGACGCCGACCGCGCCGGGCAGCCCGGCCGCACCGGAGCCACCGGCCTCTTCCGCGCGCCCGGCATCCGCGCGCCCGGCTTCCGCGTACCCGGCATCCGCGCGCCCGGCTTCCGCGTACCCGGCTTCCGCGCGTCCGGCGCAGAGGCCGACCAGGCGCTCCCGCGCCTTTTCGGGGGTCACCTTCGGCAGCAGCACGACCACGTCCTCGGCGTGGCCCGCCGTCCAGCCGTCCAGTGCGGCGGCGAGCCGCGCGGCGAGTCGTGCCGCACGGTGCTCCTCGCCGGGGGCGGCGTCGAGCACCATCACCGTTCGGATCGCGTCCAGGTCCATCCCGGCCGCCCGCGCCCTGCGGCGGATGCCCGCCGGTTCGGCGTCCGGCGCGAGCAGCGCCGCCACCAGCTCCCCACGGGTGCGCGACTCCGCCTCCGCGACCGCCCGTTCGGAGGCGATGACCAGGGCCACGGTGGTCGCGCCGATCTCCAGGAGCCGCAGCGCGTCGGCGTCGAAGGGGGCGCCGGACACCGCGAGGACGCACCCCGCGTACCCCTCGCGCAGAGCCACTGCCGTGGCCGCCGCGTGCCGGTCGTCCAGGGCCCACGTACAGGTCCGTTCGCGCTCGAACCACGCCTCTCGCGGCAAGGCGTCCGCCCCGGCACCAGCACCAGCACCAGCACCAGCACCAGCACCAGCACGGGAAACAGGCGGGGTGCGGCCGATGGACCGGCCCTCGGCGAGGAGGGCGCCCCCGGGGTCGACGACCGCGACGGAGGCGTTCACCACCTGTCCGATCAGGTCGGCCACGTCGGTGAGGCCGCCGCCGCGGATGACCAGCTCCGAGAGTGCCTCGCGCAGCTCGGTGGCCCGCTGGCGCTGCGTGTTCGTGCGGCGCAGGCTCTCGTTGACGGCGCGCATGTCGCGTACGGCCGTCTCGTACCGCTCGAACAGCGAGGCGTTGCGCAGGGCGAGCGCCGCGTGGGCGGCCAGGCCCGCGAGGAGTTCGACCTCGTGCTCGGTGAAGCGCCGGGAGCGCCGGTCGGCGGCGAGGAGCACGCCCAGCGTCTCGTCGGCCACGCGCAGCGGCACCCCCAGGATGCCGCCGAGCTGTTCGCTGGCGGCCGCCGCGTCGACGCCCGGGGCGCGCCGCAGCCGCCCGTCCCGCAGGTAGTCCTCGCTCCACAGCGGGCGGCCGGTCCGCAGGATCTCACCGCCGATGCCCTCGCCCTCGCGCAGGACGGTGCCGCTGAGCGCCGACCCCATGGAACCGTCGGCCACCTCGATGCGCAGGGCACCCTCGCGGCGCAGCATGATGTACGCGACGTCCACGCCGAGGAGCTGGCGCGACTGCACGGCCACCTCGTACAGCACCTCGCGGGTGTCGTGCAGCGAGGCGAGGCGGCGCGCGAGGTCGTTGAGGACCGCGAGCTCACGGGCCGACCGGCGGTGGTCCGCGAGCCTCTCCTCGATCAGCCGCGCGTTGGCCGCGTCGGCCTCCACGCGCGGGCGGTCGGCCTCGGCGGCCTCCGCGATCAGCCGCAGCCTGCGCTCGTGGAAGGCGGCCCTCGGTGCTCCGGCCGCCAGCATCGCGAGCCACGGCTCGCCCGGCCCCGGCCCCTGGATCTCATCGGTCACAGGGCCCATCGTGCGCGATCACGGCGCCCTCCGGCCAGGCGGCGGAAGCGGGGAGCCGTCCCTGGAGGAAATCTCCGGCCAGTGGCCCCTGCCTCGTGGAAATCCCCCATACCGGCGTCACGGGGGCCACGGCTAGCCTCACGGGGAACGTGGAGGAAGGGACGCCAACACGACCATGGACGATGTGCACCACAGGGACCACCGCGGCACCGGAACGCTGAACGCGCCGGCCGGAACGCCGGACGCGCCGTCCGGCAAGCTGGACGCGCCGTCCGGCAAGCTGGACGCGCTGTCCGGAGCGCTGCCCGGCAGTCGGCTGATCACCGACCCCGGCATCCTCACAGCCGTCGCCGCGGACCACGCGGAGTGGGCGCCCGCGGGGCGCCCCTTGGCCGCGTTGCGCGCGCGGAGCACGGCGGAGGTGCGGGAGGCGGTGCGCGTCTGCGCCGCACTGGCCGTGCCCGTGGTCACGCGCGGCGCGGGCACGGGGCTCTCCGGGGGCGCGAACGCCGTCGACGGCTGTCTCGTCCTGGATCTGTCGCGCATGAACCGCGTCCTGGAGATCGACGAGGAGAACCTGCTCGCCGTCGTCCAGCCCGGCGTGGTCAACAACGACCTCAAGGCGGCCGTCGCCGAGCACGGCCTCTGGTACCCGCCGGACCCGGCCAGCGCCCCCTGGTCCACGATCGGCGGGAACGTCTCGACCAACGCGGGCGGCCTGTGCTGCCTTAAGTACGGGGTCACCCGGGACTATGTGCTCGGCCTGGAGGCCGTGGTCGGCGGTCCCGCGGGCGAGTACGGCACGGCGGTGCGGCTCGGCCGCCGTACCACCAAGGGTGTCAGCGGCTATGACCTCACGAGTCTCTTCGTCGGCTCCGAGGGCACGCTCGGCGTGATCACCGAGGTGACGCTGCGGCTGCGCCCGGCGCTGACGCGGCAGCCGTACACGGTCGTCGGCGCCTTCGACTCCCTCGTCGCCGCCGGACACGCCGTGGCGCTGTGCACGCGCCGGGGCCTTCAGCCCGCCGCCCTCGAACTCCTCGACCGGGCCTGCATGGAGGCCGTCGAGGACTGGAAGCACCTCGGCATCGAGGCGGGCGCTGCGGCCCTGCTGCTCGCCCGGGTCGACGCCCCCGGCCAGGCGGGCCACGAGGAGGCCGCGGCCGTCGCGGCGGCGTTCGCGGACGCGGGCGCGGTGTGGGCGGAGCGTTCCACGGACCCGGTGGAGGCGGAGGCGCTCTTCGAGGTACGGCGGCTCGCGTATCCGGCGCTCGAACGACTCGGCCCGGTGCTCACCGAGGACGTCTGCGTACCCCGCTCCGCGGTGCCGGCGATGCTGGCCCGCACCGAGGAGATCGGGCGGCACCACGAGGTCCGCCTGGCCACGATCGCCCACGCGGGCGACGGCAATCTGCACCCGCTTCTGATCACCCCGCCCGGCGACGAGGCGGCCCGCCTCGCGGCCCAGGCGGCGTTCGAGGAACTGCTCGTCGCCGCGGTCGAGTTGGGCGGCACGGTCACCGGGGAGCACGGTGTCGGCCTGCTCAAGCGGGACGGGATGCGCCGCGAACTGGGCCCCGAGGTGTGCGCGATGCAGCGCGCGGTCAAGGACTCCCTCGACCCGCTCGGCCTCTTCAACCCGGGCAAGGCGATCGGCTGAGCCGGTCACCGCACCCGGTGCCACCTCCTCGGCAGGGGCGCGCCCGCCACCACCGGCACGGGCGCGCCCCTGCTCGTCGCGTCACTCCAACCGCCACTTCGAGCCAACCCGGGTCGCCTTCCCTACTTTCCCTATCGATTTACTAGGAAAGTATTGACGGCCCGCCCGACGAGTGCGGAGGATGAGGATCCGACGCCGCGCCCCCGCGACCGCTTTCGAGGAGACTTCCCCCATGGGCCTTGCCATCGCGCCGGCCGTTCCGGCCCCGGAGTCGGAGCGCGCGGGACCGGGCCGGGCGTACTGGCTGCGGGTGGCCCGCGAGACGGCGGACGATCTGGCCACCGACGCGACGGCGCGGGACCAGGCGGGCAAGACGCCGTTCGACGAGGTGTCCCGGCTGCGTGAGGCGGGCCTTCTGACGCTCCTCGTGCCCGCCGGGTCCGGCGGAGGCGGCGCGGACTGGTCCACGGCCTACGCGGTGGTCAGGGAGATCGCCGCCGCCGACAGCTCGATCGCCCAGCTCCTCGGCTCGCACTACTTCTTGTCCTGGAGCACGCGCTTCTTCGGCGAGCCCGCGCTCGCCGACCGGATCGAGCGGCGCACCGCGGCCGAGCAGTCGTGCTGGGGCGGCGGTTTCGCGCACCGGGAACCGCCCCTGACCCTGGTCAAGTCCGGCGACAGCTACGTGCTGAGCGGTCGCCAGACGTACACCACCGGAGTCCTCGTAGCCGACCGGCTCGCCGTGCGGGCGATGCGCGGCGACACCGGCGAGCCGCTCGCCGTCGTCGTGGACGCCACCCACCCCGGCGTGCGGATCGACAACGATGCCGACACCTTCGGCCAGCGCCTCGCGGCAGGCGGCACCGTGGAGTTCGACGGCGTGCGGGTGGCCCGCGACGACGTGCTCGGCTCGCTCTCGGCCGACGAGGACATCCTCTCGCCGCCCGCCGCCCTCGCCTCCCCCGTCGGCCGCCTGCTCTCCGTGCAGCTCCGGCTCGGCATCGCCGAGGGAGTGCTCGCCGAGGCCCGTGAGTACAGCCGGGCGGGCCACTCGGCCTGGCGGCCCGCGTGGCCCGCCGGAGCCGCACAGGACCCGCACGCCCTGACCGTGTACGGCGAACTGACGGTCCTGACCCGCTCCGCCTCCGCACTCGGCGCGCAGGCCCTGGACGCCGTGGGCGCCGGGCTCGACCGCGGCGCGAACCTCTCCTACGACGAGTACGCGGAGATCTCGATCCTGGTCGCGATGGCCGAGGCCGCCGCGGCCGAGGCCGTGCAGGAGTCCACCACCCGCGCCCTGGACATGATCGGCGCCACCTCCGCCTCCGCCCGGCTGGGCTTCGACCGCTTCTGGCGCAACGCCCGGACCCACGCGCTGCACGCGCCCGGCGCCCACCGGCTCCATGACGTCGGGGACTTCTTCCTCAACGGCTCGCACCCGCCCTTCACCCTGCCTTCCTGACGACGTCCCGCCCGCCGCGCGCCCGGAATGCGGCACACAATGGCGGCGATTGTGAACGCCGCGCTTCACTCGGGTTTCCTGCGTTGCGAGAGACATAAGCCCTCGCTCCCGGCGTTGACCCCGCCGATCTCCGCTGCGAATCTCTTCGTGTGAGCAAGCACGAGGAATTCGCCGCGCGCCTGCACGTCGATCTGCGACGTCAGGCCAGCGCCATCTGTGCCGCCGGGCGCTGAATCCCGCCGCCGGGCGCCGATCTCCGCACACGCTCTTATCGCACACGCTCGTTCTGCACACGCTCCCTCCGTAAGCGTTCCCTCCGTACGCGCTTCATCCGTACGCGCTCCCTCCGGCGCACGCACTTTCCGTGCGCTTCTCTTCGCACCGCCGACGGCCCTTCCGTACGCGTCGGCCGCTTCTCCGTATCCCCGCCCGTTCCCCTGTGCCCTTACTGGTTCGAACAGGACGTATCCCATGGCCGTCAACGCATCGACCCGACGTCAGTTCCTCTCCCTGCTCGCTCTCTCCGCGGCGGCCGTGAGCTGCGGCGCCTCGGCCACCGCCACGTCCGGCGGAGGGCGGACCGGAACACTCCGGTACCAGGGCTGGGCGGGCCAGGTCACCCTGCCCGAACTCGCCGCCGATCTGGGCTATCTGGAGGACGTGCAGCTGAAGTGGGTCGGCAACACGATCAGCGGCCCCCAGGACATCCAGTCCGCGGCGACGGGCCAGACGGACTTCGGCGGCGCCTTCAACGGCGCGGTCGTGAAACTGGCCGCCAACAACGCCCCGATCAAGGCGGTCATCAGCTATTACGGCGCCGACAAGGACGCCTACAACGGCTTCTACGTACGCAAGGACAGCCCCATTCGATCGCCCCGCGACCTGATCGGGAAAAAGGTCGGGATGAACACCCTCGGGGCCCATTCGGAGGCCATGCTCGACATCTATCTGCAACGCGCGGGGCTCTCCCGTGAGGACCGGGAAAAGGTCGAGCCGCTGGTGGTTCCGCCGGTCAACACCGAGCAGTCGCTGCGGCAGAAACAGATCGACGTGGCCGTACTCGGCGGTGTCCTGCGCGACAAGGCCCTGGCGACCGGGGGAATCCGCCCGCTGTTCACCGACTACAAGCTTCTCGGTGCTTTCAGCGCGGGCACTTTCGTGATGACGGACCGTTTCCTGAAGCAGAATCCCGATACGGCGCGCACCTTCGTCACCGCCGTCGGGCGGGCCATCGAATGGTCCCGTGCCACACCGCGCGACGAGGTCATCGACCGGATGACCGGGATCGTGAAGAAGCGGGGACGCAACGAGGACCCCGCTCCGCTCAAGTACTGGAAGTCCTACGGAGTCGCCGAGAAGGGCGGCCTGATCACCGGCAAGGAACTCCAGCTCTGGATCGACTGGCTGGCCGAGCGCGGCGACATCGACAAGGGCCAGGTCACCCGGGCCGGCCTCTACACCAACCGGTACAACGCCTCCGTCAAGAACGCCTCCAACACCAGCGCCTCAGACACCAGCGCTTCATACAAGAGCGGGAGCTGACCATGCCGCACCGCACCACCCCCGTATCCGCCCCGCCCAAGATCGTGTTCGAGAACGTACGCAAGGAGTTCGCCGTCAAGGGCCGCGCGGGCACCCGGCGATCAGGGCCCGCTGCCGCGTCCGTCACCGCGCTCGACGGCATCGACCTGGAGATAGCGGACGGCGAGTTCTTCGTCCTGGTCGGTCCCAGCGGCTGCGGCAAGTCGACGCTGCTCGACCTGCTCGGCGGACTCACCCGGCCGACCGGCGGGCGGACCCTGGTGGACGGCGAACCGGTCACCGGTCCCGGCCTCGACCGGGGCACCGTCTTCCAGCAGTACGCGCTGCTGCCGTGGCGCACGGCCCAGGGC
>NZ_JASKYR010000374.1:0-7724 GCF_041028215.1 Streptomyces flavofungini | reverse complement strand
CTTCCGAGGGAGACCCTCTCACGGTATCATTCCTTTGGGAAGGTATTTTTTTGAACGAGTCCGGTCAGGTTGTTGAAGATGGGCCTGACCTGCTGGTTCGTCCGTGAAATTGGGACACGCCCCGGACGCGGAACCGCCCCGGCTGGCCGATCCGCTGTCGCGGGGGCGCCGGGGCGGCTGCTTCGCCGAGGCGGGGGAGGCCCGGCGAAGTGAATATGGAGGCTGATGTTCCGCTGGCGGAGAGGGCAGGATTCGAACCTGCGTGGGCCCGTATGGACCCGACTGTGAGCCGTAGCTCGAAGTCCCCGATAAACCACTCCGGGCACCTCTCCAGGTGTTGCGGTTGTGCGGTGGTGCTGGCACCGATGCTTGCGTGCCTCGCGGAGAGGGCAGGATTCGAACCTGCGTGGGCCCGTATGGACCCGACTGTGAGCCGTAGCTCGAAGTCCCCGATTAGCCACTCCGGGCACCTCTCCTTGGTGGTGCTGGCGGAGAGGGCAGGATTCGAACCTGCGTGGGTCCGTGCGGACCCGACCGTGAGCCGTAGCTCGAAGTCCCCGATAAACCACTCCGGGCACCTCTCCAGGTGTTGCGGTTGTGCGGTGGTGCTGGCACCGATGCTTGCGTGCCTCGCGGAGAGGGCAGGATTCGAACCTGCGTGGGTCCGTGCGGACCCGACCGTGAGCCGTAGCTCGAAGTCCCCGATAAACCACTCCGGGCACCTCTCCAGGTGTTGCGGTTGTGCGGTGGTGCTGGCACCGATGCTTGCGTGCCTCGCGGAGAGGGCAGGATTCGAACCTGCGTGGGTCCGTGCGGACCCGACCGTGAGCCGTAGCTCGAAGTCCCCGATMARCCACTCCGGGCACCTCTCCKTGGTGGTGCTGGCGGAGAGGGCAGGATTCGAACCTGCGTGGGTCCGTGCGGACCCGACCGTGAGCCGTAGCTCGAAGTCCCCGATAAACCACTCCGGGCACCTCTCCGTGTTCCCGGCCCGGTTCCCCGTGCCGTTCACGAGAACAACATTGGCAGGCGGTTCTGACGGGGCGCTGACGTCTCTCTGACACGGGTTGCCGTCCACGCCGTCTCCCTGTGATTTCACCGGCCCATAAGGATTTTCGCCCTTCCCATCAAAGGGGCCACGGTGCTCTACTCTCAACGACCGCAACGGCTTCCGAAAGGAATTCGGATCATGACCGTGACCACCGTGGAAAACCCGATTCTCAACGCAGTCCGCACGCACACGCACACCGAGAATCCCAGCGCGTTCCTCGCGCTCAACAGCGGCAACAGTTCGTTCTCGCTGCCGGGAACGGACGGCGTCGTCATCTACCGCAGGACCGGCCGGTTCGCCGTCCAGTTCGGTGGGCCCTTCGCCGCCCCGGAGGCGTACGACACCCTCCTCGACGGGTTCCGGCGCCATGTGAAGGAGGAAGGGCTCACCCACGTCGGCGTCCAGCTCCAGCGCGCCGACGCTGAGCGGTACGCGGAACTGGGCTTTACCGTCAACCAGATAGGCGCCTCCTGGGCGGTGAGCCTCCCGGAGTTCACCCTGCGCGGCACCCGCTTCATGCAGCTGCGCAACAAGATCTCCCGGGCCCACCGCAACGGGCTCCAGATCGAGGAGGTGCCCGCGCACGCCTTCCAGGACGCGCTGGAGACCATCGACGGCGCCTGGCTCTCCAGCAAGGGTGCCGCACGTCCCCTGGAGTTCCTCGTCGGCGAGATCGGCGGCGAGGTCCAGGAGCAGCGGCGGCTGTTCGTGGGGACGATCGCCGGTGCGCCCGTCGCGTACATCTCGTACTCGCCGGTCTACGGCAGCAGGGCCGGGTGGATGCACGACCTCAGCCGCCGCGTGCCCGACGGGTCGCCGGGGCTGATGGAGGCCATCAACGCGCACGCCATCGAGGTCTTCCGCAGCGAGGGCGTGCAGTGGCTGCACTTCGGGTTCACGCCCTTCACCGGGCTCGGCGCCGAGCACGAACTGGACGGCCACAGCCCGGCGTTCCAGTGGCTGATGCACGCCCTGTGGGCCGAGGGCGCCGCGCTCTACCCGGCGCAGACGCAGCTCTCGTACAAGCAGAAGTGGGCACCGGACGCGCTCATCCCCGAGTACGTCGCCTTCGACGGGCCCGCGTCACTGGCCTCCTTCGCGCACATCTTCCGCGCCTGCAACGCGTTCTGACGGATCACCCCCAGCACAGCCCTACGATCACAGGAGTTCGCCGCCATGAGTGACACCAACGGGACCAACGGCACCACCGAAGCCACCGACCCCGCCGACACCCTCAAGCACGCCATGATCGAGCAGCTCATGGGCATCATCGGGGCCCCCGACGACGAGGACGTCGCCCGTGCGGCGGACGGTGTGGTCCGGGAGCTCGACGCCCTGCTGCGGGCCGAGTCGGAGCCGGTGGCCTGACCGGCGCAACGCGGTGCGGCGCCGCTGCCGGCAAGGCCCGCGGCCAGCTTCGCATCAGCGCCACATCAGCGCCGCACGGAACGCTGCGTACACGTTCGCCCGGCGTCCGGCCGGTGGGGTACCGCACTGTGCCCCAGCGCAACCGGTGCGCCGGGCGGGCGCCGCCGCCCGGTTCGGGCACTTCTTCCGAGGAGAGCTTCGTATGCAGCGTCCGCACGTCCAAGAGACCGGTGTCGCCGTCGCCCCGCAGCACACCGCCGTCCCGCAGCGCACCGGGGCATCCGCCACCTTCTCCGAGCTCCTCAAACGGGTGAAGGCCGAGGGGCTCCTCGACCTGAACCCGAAGTACTACATAGGGCGGCTGATCCGGAACACCACGCTTCTCGTGGCCGGGATCACCGCCTTCTTCCTGGTGGGCGACTCGTGGTGGACGCTCGCCGTGGCGGTGTGGATGGGCCTCTGCGGTGGCCAGTCCTCGTTCATGTGGCACGACGCGGGCCACAAGGCGATGTTCCGCAACAAGAAGGCCGCCTCCGCCGTCGGCTACTTCCACGCCAACTTCGTCAACGGCGTCAGCTTCGGCTGGTGGGTCAACCACCACAACCGCCACCACAGCAACCCCAACCACCTCGACATGGACCCGGACATCGGCCGGCGTACCGCGATCTTCGACATCAAGCAGTACGCGACCAGGACCGGTGTGCAGCGCTTCATCGTGCGCTACCAGAGCGTGCTCTTCTTCGTGCTGCTCGTCCTTGAGTCCTTCAAGATGCACAAGACGGCCGTGAAGTCGATCCGGCAGGGTCTGACCAAGCGTCCCGTGCTGGAGTCCGCGCTGCTCATCGCGCGGGCGGCGATCTACCTGACCTGCGTCTTCACCGTGCTCTCGCCGGTGCTCGGGGTCGCCTTCATCCTCGTGCAGCAGGCCACGCTCGGCGTCTACTTCGGCATGATCTTCGCCCCGAACCACAAGGGCATGGACGTCCGTGACGGCGAGGAGGAGACCCTGGACTGGCTGGAGCGCCAGGTCCTCACCTCGCGCAACATCCGTCCCTCCTGGTTCATCGACTTCCTCTACGGGGGCCTGAACTACCAGGTGGAGCACCACCTCTTCCCCGCCATGCCGCAGAAGAACCTGGGCCGTGCCCGTGAGCTCACCCGCGAGTACTGCGCCGAGCGCGGTGTGCCGTACCACGAGGTCGGCTTCTTCGCCTCGTACCGCGAGGTCGCCGGTTACCTGCACGAGGTCAGCGCGCCGGTGCGGCGCGGCGAGGTCGACGCGCACATAGGACGGGCCGCCTGATGGTCGACACGGTCACCAGACCGGCGGCCGCGCGCGGCACCGCCACGCAGGCCTCGATCGGCGTCCGGCTCGACCGGATGCCGATCACGCCGACGCACCGCAGCATCACCGCGGTGATCGGCGTCGGCCTGCTCTTCGACACCTTCGAGAACAATCTGTCCGGCACGATCGCCAAGGTGCTCCAGAACGACTTCGCGTTCGGGGCCACCGAACTGAAGCTGGTGCTCGCCTCGGCCTTCATCGGGCAGTTCATCGGCTCGCTGCTGCTCGGCAAGATCGCCGACCGGTACGGGCGGCGCCGGGCGTTCCTGATCAACCTGGCGATCTACTCGGGCTTCTCGCTGCTCGGCGCCTTCTCGCCGAACGCCGCCTGGCTGATCGTGACGCGGTTCTTCGCCGGTGTCGGCATCGGCGCCGAACAGAGCCTGTCCGACTGCTACCTGTCCGATGTGCTGCCCGCGAAGAAGCGCGGGCGGTTCATCGCCTGGGCCTACACCCTGGCCTTCTGCGGGGTGCCCGCCGTGGGCTTCGCCGCCCTGTGGCTCGTGCCGCTCTCGCCGCTCGGCGTCGACGGCTGGCGCTGGCTCTTCGTGATCGGGGCGCTCGGCTCGGCCGTGGTCTGGGTGCTGCGGCGCAAGCTGATCGAGTCGCCGCGCTGGCTCGCGGCGGTCGGCCGCGAGGACGAGGCCGACACGCTGGTCTCGCGGATGGAGGCCGAGGTGCCCGCGGGTGCCGCGGTCGCGTACAAGGCCGAGGTCGAGGCGGAGGTGGCGGCCGTCGAGAAGGCCGCCGTCGCCCCCGTCACCCGGCTGCGGGACATCTTCGAGCCACGGCTGCGGCGCCGTACCGCCATGCTCTGGATCTTCTGCGCGCTCTCGGTGGTCGGCTACTACGGCTTCGGGACCCTGGCGCCGCAGATCCTGGCCGCCAAGGGGTACGGCATCGTCGCGGGCCTCGGGTTCACCGCGGTCTGCTTCCTCGGCTACCCCGTGGGCTCCGCGCTCTCGCTGCCGATCATCGACCGCATGGAGCGCAAGCGGCTGGTGGCGCTGTCCGCCGGGGCGATGGTCGTGGCCGGGCTCGGGTTCTCCTACGCCGGGTCGGCGACGTGGATCATGGTGTTCGGCTTCGTCTACACCGTGTTCAGCAACGTCTTCAGCAGCGTCTCGCACGTGTATCTGGCGGAGCAGTACCCGACCGCCATCCGGGCCGCCGCGTCCGGTGCCGCGTACTCGCTGTCGAAGCTCAGCGCCGCCGCGCTGCCGTTCGTCCTGCTGCCGGTCCTGACGTCGTACGGGCCCGGCGCGCTGTTCGCCGTCATCGCCGCCGTGATGACCGCGCTCGCGGTGACCGTGCTCACCCTGGGCGACAGCACCACCGGCGTCTCGGTCGACCACGCGCCGACCGGCTGACCCACCTGCCTGCCCCGCCCCGAAAACCTTCCCCACGACACGACGGACTGATGAGGAACATGGCATGGCCTACGTCATCGCTCAGCCCTGCGCCGATGTGAAGGACAAGTCCTGCATCGACGAATGCCCCGTGGACTGCATCTACGAGGGTGCCCGCGCCCTGTACATCCACCCCGACGAGTGTGTGGACTGCGGGGCCTGTGAACCCGTGTGCCCCGTCGAGGCCATCTACTTCGAGGACGACGTGCCCGGCTCCTGGGGCGACCACCGCGGCTCCAACGCCGACTTCTTCCAGGAGATCGGCTCGCCCGGCGGCGCCTCCGCGCTCGGCGCGCTGCCGCACGACTCCGCCCTCGTGGCGTCCCTGCCGCTGGCGGTGGCGTCATGAGCGGACTCCTCGCGGGCAAGCGGATTCTGGTGACGGGCGTCCTCACCGAGGGCTCCATCGCCTTCCACGCCGCCCGGATCGCCCAGCTGGAGGGCGCCGACGTGGTGCTCACCGGCTTCGGGCGGCTCTCCCTGATCGAGCGCACCGCGGGCCTGCTGCCGAAGCCCGCGCCGGTAGTCGAGCTGGACGTGACGGACCAGGAGCACCTGGACGGCCTGGCCGACCGGGTGCGGGAGACCTTCGGCGACGGAGGCGGCATCGACGGCATCGTGCACTCCATCGCCTACGGGCCGCCCGGCGCCTTCCACTTCCTGGAGGGAGCCTGGGAGGACGTGTCGACCGCCGTGCACGTCTCGGCGTACTCACTGAAATCCCTGACCACCGCCCTGCTGCCGCTCCTTCAGCCGCGCGGCGGTTCCGTGGTCGGCGTCACCTTCGACGCGACGGTGGCCTGGCCCAAGTACGACTGGATGGGCGTCGCCAAGGCGGCCCTGGAGTCCACGAGCCGCTACCTCGCCCGTGATCTGGGCGCCCGCGGCATCCGCTGCAACCTGGTGGCGGCGGGCCCCCTGCGGTCCATGGCCGCCAAGTCCATCCCGGGCTTCTCCGAACTCGCCGACGACTGGCACACCCGCGCCCCCGCGGGCTGGGACCTCAACGACCCGGAACCCGCGGCACGCGGCATCGTCGCGCTGCTCTCGGACTTCTTCCCCCGCACCACGGGGGAGGTCGTGCACGTCGACGGCGGGGCCCACATGATGGGTGCCTGACCGGGCGGCCACGAGGCCGGTACGGCGGTGGGGGAGTCCAGGTGATCATCACCTGGACTCCCCCACTCGTCGTTCCCCGTACGGTTGGCCTTCGTCACTCGGTCGTGCCGTCGGGCAGGATGCGCCGGAACCGCGTGTACGGGACGAGGGCCTCCGGCAGCTCCACCGAACCGTCGGGGCGCGCACCCTGTTCGAGCAGCGCGGCCACCGTGCGGCCGATGGGCAGCGCCGAGCCGTTGAGGGTCGCCGCGTGCTCCTTGCGGCCGTCGGCGGTGCGCATCCGGATGCCGGCGCGGCGGGCCTGGAAGGTGCCGCAGTCCGAGACGGAGGAGATCTCGCGGTAGGAGCCGCTGCCCGGCAGCCACACCTCGATGTCGTACGTCATCCGGGCCGAGAAGCCGAGGTCACCGGCGGGCAGCAGGACCACCCGGTAGGAGAGCTCAAGGCGCCGCAGGCACTCCTCGGCGTGGCCCACCATGAGTTCGAGCTGCTCGGCCGCGTCCTCGGGGGCGCAGACCCGCACCAGCTCTACCTTCTCGAACTGGTGCAGCCGCAGGATGCCCCGGGTGTCCCTGCCGTAGGCACCGGCCTCGGCGCGGAAGCACGGGGTGCGGGAGGTGAACGCGTACGGCATGTCGCGGGCGTCGAGCGTCTGCTGGGCGAGGAGGTTGGTGAGCGGGACCTCGGCGGTGGGGATGAGGAACAGCTCGCGGTCGCCGACCCTGGTGGCGAACAGGTCGTCCTCGAACTTGGGGAGCTGCCCGGTGCCCGTCATGGTGTCGCGGTTGACGAGGAACGGCACGGACTGCTCGGTGTAGCCGTGCTCGGCGGTGTGCAGATCGAGGAAGAAGTCGGCGAGCGCGCGCTCCAGGCGGGCGCCGGGGCCGCGGCTGACGGTGAAGCGGGCGCCGGAGAGCCGGGCGGCGGACTTGCCGTCGAGGATGCCGAGCCGTTCGCCGATGTCGGCGTGGTGCCGGTCGTCGGCGGCGGCGCACGGCGGCGGGCCGCCCCGGCGTATCTCCACCGCCTCCTTCTCGGAGTCGCCGTCGGGCACGGTGTCCAGCGGGATGTTGGGGACGGCGAGGACGAGGTCCGCGAGGCGGCGGCCCGCCTCCTTGGCGGCGGTCTCGGCCTGCTGGACCTCGGCGCGCAGCGCGCGGGCCGCCTCCTTCTCCTCCTCGGAGGGCGGTCCCGAACGGCGCTGCCGTGTCGCCTTGTTCATCTCGGTGCGCAGCCGCGTCACCTCGGCCTGCGCCGCGGCCCGGCCGCGGTGGGCCGTGTCGAGCGCGGTGACGTCGAGGTCGTGGCGGCGCCGGGCGAGCCGCCGTACGGCGTCGGGCCCTGCGGCGATGAGTTCGCGGGGATCGTGCATGACTGCTCCTGGGGTAGAGGGGTCCCTCCCCCCCCCCCTGGGCGAGGGGCGGCTCGGCGC
>NZ_JASKYR010000373.1:0-7280 GCF_041028215.1 Streptomyces flavofungini | reverse complement strand
GCCCACCGCCCACCTCGACCTCTCCTGCACCGACCCCACGGCGATCCGCCCCTGGCACGAGAGCCTCGGCGCGACCTTCGTCTCCCAGGGCCGCCACTGGCTGGTGATGCACGACCCGACGGGCACCCCCTACTGCCTCACGGGACGCGATCCGGTGACGGGGCGGGTGCCGGCGTAGGGCGGACCCGGGACCCTCACCCCTGCCGTTCGAGCAGCATCCGCTGGAGTTCGCGGGCCGCGCGGGGCGGGGCCACGTCGCTTCGGTGGGCCAGGGCGATCGTGCGGTGCAGGCTCGGGCCGGTGAGAGGGGTCATGCGGAGGTCGGCGCCGGAGCGTTCGGCGACCATGCGGGGGACCACCGCGAGGCCGAGGCCCGCGCGGACGAAGCCGAGGACCGCGTCCATCTCGCCGCCCTCCACCGCGAACTCCGGCTCGAAGCCCTCGGCGCGGCAGGCGGTGACGGTCAGTTCCCGCAGGTCGTAGCCGTGGCGGAACATGACGAGGCGCTCGCCCTGGAGGTCGGCGATGCGGACCGTCCTGCCCAGGCGGCGCTCGTGGGGCGACGACACCACCACCAGGTCCTCGCGCAGCAGCTCCACCGTGGTCAGGGCGGGGGAGGGGGACGGCAGCGGCAGGACCACCAGGGCGAGGTCCAGGGCGCCGCGTGCCAGCTCGCGGACCAGGTCGTGGGAACCGCCCTCCTCGATCAGGAGCTGGATGCCGGGGTGGCGGTCGTGAAAGGCGCGGAGCACCTCGGGGAGCAGCCCCGTGCACACGCTCGGGGTCGCGCCGAGACGGATGCGGCCGCGCCGGAGCTGCACGAGCTCCTGCACCTCGATACGGGCGGTGTCCGCGTCCGCGAGGATGCGGCGGGCCAGCGGCAGCAGCGCCTCGCCCGCGTCGGTCAGCGCGATGTTGCCCCGGGCACGGCTGAACAGCTCCGCGCCCAGCTCCTTCTCCAGGGCCCTGATCTGCTGGGAGAGGGAGGGCTGCGAGACATGCACCCGTTCGGCGGCATGCGTGAAGTGCCGGGTCTCGGCGACCGCCACGAAATAGAGGAGCTGCTGGAACTGCATATCCGCCACCATACGTGCGGTGATAGGCGACGGCTATGAACATCAGCTCATCCATGTCTTGGACCGATCGGGACTTTCGGCCGTAGCGTCCCTGGCATGGCTCTGGCAACGCGGACGGACAAGCGGCCGTCCATGACCCGCACGCTCTGGGACTCCACCATCGGCAAGAAGACCGTGATGGCGGTGAGCGGTCTGATCATGCTGCTCTACCTGGTCGCGCACATGGTCGGAAACCTGAAGATCTTCTTCGGGCCCGAGGAGATCAACCACTACGCGCACTGGCTGCGCACGGTGGGCGAGCCCTTCATGCACCGCGAGTGGACGCTCTGGCTCGTCCGCGTGGTCCTCGTCGCCGCCGTCGTCGCCCACGCCACCTCCGCCTACCAGCTCAGCCGCCGCGACATCCGGGCACGCCCCACCCCGTACGTGCACAAACGGCAGGGCGCGAGCTTCGCCACCCGCACCATGCGCTGGGGCGGCATCATCCTCGCCCTCTTCATCGTCTGGCACATCCTCGACCTGACGACCGGCACCGTGCACCCCGGCGGCTACGAGCACCTGCGCCCGTACCAGAACATCATCGACACCTTCTCGACCTGGTACGGCAACGTCATCTACATCGTCGCCGTCCTCGCCCTCGGCCTCCACGTCCGGCACGGGCTGTGGAGCGCCGCACAGACCCTGGGCGTCGGCACCGCGACCCGCGACCGCGTCCTCAAGCCCCTGGCAGGCGGCCTCGCCCTGGTGCTGACCGCGGGCTTCGTCTCCGTACCCGTGGCCGTCATGACCGGACTGGTGAGCTGACCCATGAACCACTCCCGCGCCTACGCCGACTACACGACCGGTGAGCCGCTCGTCGACGCCAAAGCGCCCGACGGGCCCATCGCCGACCGCTGGGACAACCGCCGCTTCCAGGCGAAGCTGGTCAACCCCGCCAACCGCCGCAAGCACACCGTGATCGTCGTCGGCACCGGCCTGGCCGGCGGCTCCGCCGGAGCCACCCTCGCCGAACAGGGCTACCACGTCGTGCAGTTCTGCTACCAGGACTCACCGCGCCGCGCCCACTCCATCGCCGCGCAGGGCGGCATCAACGCCGCCAAGAACTACCGCAACGACGGCGACTCCGTCCACCGGTTGTTCTACGACACCGTCAAGGGCGGTGACTTCCGCGCCCGCGAGTCCAATGTGCACCGCCTCGCGCAGATCTCGGTGGAGATCATCGACCAGTGCGTCGCGCAGGGCGTGCCGTTCGCCCGCGAGTACGGCGGACTCCTCGACACCCGCTCCTTCGGCGGCGTCCAGGTGTCAAGGACCTTCTACGCGCGCGGCCAGACGGGACAGCAGCTCCTCCTCGGCGCCTACCAGGCACTCAGCCGCCAGATCGCGGCCGGGAACGTCGAGATGCACCCCCGTACCGAGATGCTCGACGTCATCGTGGTCGACGGACGGGCCCGCGGCATCGTCGCCCGCGACCTGATCACCGGCAGGATCGACACCTACTTCGCCGACGCCGTGGTCCTCGCCTCCGGCGGCTACGGCAACGTCTTCTACCTGTCGACCAACGCCATGAACTCCAACGCCACCGCCGTCTGGCGGGCCCACCGGCGCGGCGCACACTTCGCCAACCCCTGCTTCACCCAGATCCACCCCACCTGCATCCCGCGCACCGGCGACCACCAGTCCAAGCTCACCCTGATGAGCGAGTCGCTGCGCAACGACGGCCGCATCTGGGTGCCCAGGGCGAAGGGCGACACCCGCCCGGCGAACGAGATCCCCGAGGACGAGCGCGACTACTACCTGGAGCGCGTCTACCCCTCATTCGGCAACCTCGTGCCCCGCGACATCGCCTCGCGCGCCGCGAAGAACGTCTGCGACGAGGGGCGCGGCGTCGGCCCCGGCGGCCAGGGCGTCTACCTCGACTTCGCCGACGCCATCCGCCGGATGGGCCGCAAGGCGGTCGAGGAGAAGTACGGCAACCTCTTCGACATGTACGAGCGCATCACCGCGGAGAACCCCTACGAGGTGCCCATGCGCATCTACCCCGCCGTGCACTACACGATGGGCGGCCTCTGGGTCGACTACGACCTCCAGACCACCGTCCCCGGCCTCTTCGCGATCGGCGAGGCCAACTTCTCCGACCACGGCGCCAACCGGCTCGGCGCGAGCGCCCTCATGCAGGGCCTCGCCGACGGCTACTTCGTGCTGCCCTCCACCATCAACGACTACCTCGCGCGCCACCCCCACAAGGAGGAGGTCGACGACGACCACCCCCTCGTACAGCAGGTGCTCGCCGAGACCGAGGACCGCCTCAACCTGCTCCTCGCCGTCGACGGCGACCGCACACCCGACTCCTTCCACCGCGAACTCGGCGAGGTCATGTGGGAGTTCTGCGGCATGGCCCGCAGCGAGTCGGGGCTGCGCAAGGCCCTGGAGCGCATCCCGCAGATCCGCGAGGAGTTCTGGCGCCGCATCAAGGTCCCCGGCACGGGCCAGGAGTTCAACCAGTCCCTGGAGAAGGCCAACCGCGTCGTCGACTACCTCGAACTCGCCGAGCTGATGTGCCTCGACGCCCTGCACCGTGCCGAGTCCTGCGGCGGCCACTTCCGCGAGGAGTCCCAGACCCCCGACGGGGAGGCCGCACGCCGTGATGAGGAGTTCTCCTACGCCGCCGCGTGGGAGTTCACCGCCACCGGCGAGGCCCCCGTCCTGCACCGGGAAGACCTCGTCTTCGAGTACGTCCACCCCACTCAGCGGAGCTACGCATGAAGCTCACCCTGCGCGTCTGGCGCCAGAAGAACGCCGAAGCCGACGGCGCGATGTCCACCTACGAGGTGGACGGCATCTCCTCCGACATGTCCTTCCTTGAGATGCTCGACACCCTCAACGAAGAGCTCATCGTCAAGGGCGAGGACCCCGTCGCCTTCGACCACGACTGCCGCGAGGGCATCTGCGGCGCCTGCTCCCTCGTTATCAACGGCGACGCCCACGGACCCGAGCGCACCACCACATGCCAGCTCCACATGCGCTCCTTCCACGACGGCGACACCATCGACATCGAGCCCTGGCGGGCCTCCGCCTTCCCGGTCGTCAAGGACCTGGTGGTGGACCGCTCGGCCTTCGACCGGATCATCCAGTCCGGCGGCTACATCAGCGCCCCGACCGGCGCCGCCCCCGAGGCACACGCGGCGCCCGTCCCCAAGCCGGACGCGGATTACGCCTTCGAGAACGCCGAGTGCATCGGCTGCGGAGCCTGCGTGGCCGCCTGCCCCAACGGCTCGGCCATGCTGTTCACCGCCGCCAAGGTCAACCACCTCAACGTGCTGCCGCAGGGTGCGCCCGAGCGCGAGACCCGGGTGCTCGACATGGTGGCGCAGATGGACGAGGAGGGATTCGGCGGCTGCACGCTTACTGGCGCCTGCGCCTCTGCCTGCCCCAAGGGGATCCCGCTGCCGTCCATCGCCGCTATGAACAAGGAGTGGCTGCGGGCTACTCGGAAGGTTCGGCGGTGAGCTTCCGCGATCGGGTGCGGGTTCGCTGTGGCTGGTCGCGCAGTTCCCCGCGCCCCTTGCCGGGGCGCGTAGCTGCGGCCAGGTATGGTGCCGTGCGGCTGGCCTCGGCGCGGGCCACCTCCGCCGGGGTTCCCTCCGCCACGATCTCCCCGCCCCGGTCGCCGCCGCCGGGGCCGAGGTCGATCACCCAGTCCGCGCCCGCCACGACCGCCATGTCGTGCTCGACGACGACCACCGAGTTCCCCGCGTCGACCAGCTCGTGCAGACGGTGGCTGAGGAGTTCGACGTCGGCCGGGTGCAGGCCCGTCGTCGGCTCGTCGAGGAGGTAGAGGGTGTGGCCGCGCCGGGCCCGCTGGAGCTCGCTCGCCAGCTTGATGCGCTGCGCCTCACCGCCCGACAGCTCGGTGGCGGGCTGCCCGAGCCGCAGATAGCCGAGCCCCACGTCGAGGAGCGTGCGCAGACTGCGGACGACGGCGGGGGTGCCGGTGTCCGCGAAGAAGTCCGCCGCCGCCTCCACGGTGAGGTCGAGCACCTCCGCGATGTTCTTGCCGTGGCAGGTGACTTCGAGGGTGGCGGGGTTGTAGCGGGCGCCCCCGCAGTCCGGGCAGGGCGCGTAGGTGCTCGGCAGGAAGAGCAGTTCGACGCTGACGAAGCCCTCGCCCTGGCAGGTCTCGCACCGCCCGCCCGCGACGTTGAAGGAGAACCGGCCGACGCCGTAACCCCGCTCCCGCGCCTCGTCGGTGGCCGCGAACACCTTGCGCACCACGTCGAAGAGGCCCGTGTAGGTGGCGAGGTTGGAGCGCGGGGTGCGGCCGATGGGCTTCTGGTCGACCCGGACCAGGCGGCCGACGCCCGCGAGCTCCTCGGTGATCTCGCCGACCAGCGTGGACTTGCCCGAGCCCGAGACGCCCGTGACCGCCGTGAAGACGCCGAGCGGCAGCTCCGCGCTCACCCCGCGCAGGTTGTGCCGGGTGACCGGGCCGACCTTGACGCGGCCTGAGGGGCGGCGCACCTCGCGTACGGGCGCGGGGGAGCCGTCGAAGAGGAACCGGGCCGTCGCCGACTCCGTGACGCCCGCGAGACCGGCCACCGGGCCGCTGTGCAGCACCCGTCCGCCGTGTTCACCCGCCCGCGGTCCGACGTCGACGAGCCAGTCCGCGTGCCGTATGACGTCGAGGTGGTGTTCGACGACGAAGACGGAGTTGCCCGCCGCCTTGAGCCGGTCGAGGACGGTGAGCAGCGCCTCCGTGTCCGCCGGGTGCAGACCGGCGGACGGCTCGTCGAGCACGTACACGACACCGAAGAGACCCGAGCGGAGCTGGGTCGCGAGGCGCAGGCGCTGGAGTTCGCCCGCCGAGAGGGTGGGTGTGGCGCGGTCCGGGCTGAGGTAGCCGAGGCCGAGTTCGGTGATGGTCGCGATGCGGGCGAGCAGGTCATCGGTGAGGACGCGGGCCGTGTCGGAGGAACCGGCCGCGCCCGCGAGGACGTCCGCGAGTTCGGAGAGGGGGAGCGCGGCGAGGTCGGCGATCGTGCGGCCCGCGAAGGTGACGGCGAGCGCCTCCTGGCGCAGCCTGCTGCCGCCGCACAGCGGGCAGGGCGCGCTGGCCAGGAACCGTTCGGCCTTGGCCCGCAGCGTCTGGCTCCGGGAGTCGGAGAAGGTCTTCAGGACATAGCGCCGGGCGCTCATGTACGTACCCTGGTACGGGCGTTGGATGCGCTCCGCGTCGCGCACCGGGTGCACGGTCACCACGGGCTGCTCGTCGGTGAACAGGATCCACTCGCGGTCGGCCGCCGCCAGCTCGCGCCACGGCCGGTCGACGTCGTACCCGAGGGCGTCGAGCACGTCCCGCAGGTTCTTGCCCTGCCAGGCGCCCGGCCACGCGGCGATCGCGCCCTCCCGGATGGAGAGCGAGGCGTCGGGCACCAGGAGTTCCTCGGTGGTGCGGTGGACGCGGCCGAGGCCGTGGCACTCGGGGCAGGCACCGGCCGCCGTGTTCGGCGAGAAGGCGTCCGAGTCCAGCCGCTCGGCGCCCTCCGGATAGCGTCCGGCGCGCGAGAAGAGCATCCGCAGGGAGTTGGACAGGGTGGTCACCGTGCCCACGGAGGACCGTGACGTCGGCGCCGAGCGGCGCTGCTGCAACGACACCGCGGGCGGCAGCCCCGTGATCTCCCCGACCTTCGGGGCACCCACCTGGTGGATGAGCCGACGGGCGTAGGGGGCGACCGACTCGAAGTAGCGCCGCTGGGCCTCGGCGTAGATCGTCCCGAAGGCGAGCGAGGACTTGCCGGAGCCCGAGACGCCGGTGAAGACCGCGAGGACGTCCCGCGGCACGTCCACGTCGACGCCCCGCAGATTGTGCTCCCGGGCACCCCGGACGCGTACGAACGGATCGTGAGGGCTGTGCATGGGCGACGCTCCGCAGACGGCTCGGGGACAAACCCCACGATTCTAGGCCGGGAGCCTTACCGCCAATCGAGCGGCCCGCGTCGCCCGCACCGCCCGGCCGTTTGTGCCGCCTCGCCGCTCGTGGCTGCCCGGCCGCCCGGCTGCTTGTGCCACCTCGCCGCTCGTGGCTGCCCGGCCGCCTCGCTGCTTGTGTGGCCCGGCAGCTCGTGTCGCCCGGCTGTTTGTGCCGCTTCGCCGCTCGTGGCTGCCCCGTCGCTCATGGCCGCCCCGCCCAGCATGTCGCCCGGC
>NZ_JASKYR010000372.1:0-7823 GCF_041028215.1 Streptomyces flavofungini | reverse complement strand
CCGACGGCACCGAGGTGCGCTGGATCTACTGGACCTCGGGCACCACGTCCGACCCCAAGGGCGTGCTGCACACCGACCGTTCACTGATCGCGGGCGGCTCCTGCCTCGCCCACGCGCTGCGGCCGAGGGCCTTCGACGTGGGCTCGATGGCGTTCCCCTACGCGCACATCGCGGGCCCCGACTACACCGTGATGCTGCTGCTCTACGGCTTCCCCGCGGTGCTGTTCGAGCACTTCGCGATGCCGGGCGCGCTCGACGGCTACCGGCGGCACGGCGTCACCGTCGCGGGCGGCTCGACGGCCTTCTACTCGATGTTCCTGGCCGAGCAGCGAAAGATGCCTCCCGGCCGGAAGGTGATCCCCACCCTGCGGCTCCTGGCGGGCGGCGGGGCACCCAAGCCGCCGGAGATCTACCACGCCGTCGTACGCGAGATGGGCTGTCAACTGACCCACGGCTACGGCATGACGGAGGTCCCGATGATCACCATGGGGGACCCCGACGACACGGCGGAGAACCTGGCGACGACGGAGGGGCGGCCGCCCGGCGCCATGGAGATCCGGATCACCGACGCCGACGGGAAGGAACTCGGCCCCGACGCGGACGGCGAGGTGCGGCTGCGCGGGGAGGCGGTCTGCCGGGGCTACGTGGACCCGGCGCAGACCCGGGCCGCCTTCGACGCCGACGGATTCCTGGTCACCGGGGACCTCGGGCACCTGACGCGGAGCGGCCACCTGGTGCTCACCGGGCGCGCGAAGGACGTCATCATCCGCAAGGGGGAGAACATCTCCGCCAAGGAGATCGAGGACCTCCTGCACGGCCACCCCGCCGTCGGTGACGCGGCGGTCATCGGCCTGCCCGACGCCGAACGCGGGGAGCGGGTCTGCGCGGTGGTGGAGCGCCGGGCGGGCGCCGGGGAGCCGACGCTGGCCTCGCTGACCGCGTATCTGCGCGGGGAAGGCCTCGCCCCCTACAAGCTGCCGGAACAACTGGAGGTCGTCGAGGCGCTTCCCCGCAACGAGACGCTGCGCAAGGTGCTCAAGTACAGACTGCGGGAGCGCTACACGCGCGCGGCGGAGACTCCGGGCACGCCGCTCACTCCGGAACCGTGAAGTACTGGGCGAAGGCCGTCACGATCTCCTGCTCCGACACGCGTCCGTCGCCGTCCGCGTCGAGACCGGCCGCCACCGTGCCCGCGACGTCGTCGGGCACGCCGAGCGCCTTGAGCGCGCGCTCGGCCTCGGCGGGGGCCACGGAGCCGTCGCCGTCAGTGTCGGCGACACCGATCACGGCGTGCAGGAAGGGCCGGGCGATCTCGGCGAACCGCTCGGGGTTGTCCCGCAGCCGCTTCACCGCGCCGCCGACGAACTCCCCCTGCGTGATGCGCTGGTCCCCGTCACGGTCCGCTATCCCGGCCATGCCCTGCCAGAACGCCTCGGCGCCCAGATAGAGGGCCTGCCCCTGGTCGGACCGCGCCGTCGCCCCGAACTCCTTGCACAGGGCGGCGGCCGCCGTGCTGAAGTCCTCACGGGAGATGTACTGGTTGCCGTCCTGATCGAAGGTGGCGAACCGGGCCGCGATCTTACGCTCGTACTCGGCACTGTCCATGGTCTTCGGGCCGCCTCTTTTCCGCGGTTGGGTGCAGTTCAGGGGGTTGAGTACCCCGGCAGCAGGAGCGTACGTCGTACCGGGCCGCCCGGGAGCGGGAAAGCGGGGCTTGTCGCAGGACCGCCCGCATCCTGGGACAGAGGTGTGTCACGGGGTGTGAGGTGACTCTCAGGCGGAGAGCGGTGCCGCCTGCTCGTCGAGGGCCTCGGCGACATCGGGGTAGACCTCGAACAGCCTGCGGACGCCGAGGGCGGCGAGGACCCGGTTGACATGGGAGCCGTCGACGGCGCCCTGGGCCGGGAGTATCAGGCGCAGACGGCCCTGGCAGGAGCGGATCAGGCGGCGGGTCGCGATCAGTACGCCGACCCCGCTGGAGTCACAGAACAGCACGTCGGAGAGGTCGAGGACGACGCTGCGGCGGCCGTCGGCCACCGCCTCGTGCACACGCTGGCGCAGGACGGGTGAGGTCAGCAGGTCCATCTCGCCGGAGACGCAGAGCACGGCCCAGCCGTCCTGTTCGCCCACCGTCACCTTGAGCGTCACGCGTCACGCCTCTCGCTCGCCTGCTCTTCCCTCCGGCCCCAAGTGATCCGGAAGCGGTCCCTACGCTTCGTTCAGCCTCGGCTGCCCACCTACTCCTCCCATGAAACACCAGCATCCTCGCGTCAATATCATCCGGCCCTCGGCGAGGAACGCCCTTTGCCGTAAACAGAGGTGCTCCCTCAGCGGCGCCGACTACATTCGAGGGAGAGTCGGACACGGCGAGCGCAGAGGGGGCCGCATGCCGAAGGACGCGCCGCGGCGCTGGGACCGCAGGATGCAGCAGCGTCTCGCGCACGGCGAGGCGGCCGCGCTCGGCGAGCTGTACGACCGCTTCGCCTCGCTGGTGCACGGCCTCGCCCACCGCGTCCTCGGCGACGAGAGCGGCGCCGACCGCATCACCCGCGAGGTCTTCGCCCACGTGTGGGAGAACCCCGACGCCTACGACCCGAAGCAGGGCCCGCTGCGCTCCTGGATCGCCACGCTCGCCCACCAGCGGGCCGTCCGCAGGCTCCGGCAGACCGAGTCGGCCGCCCTCGCCCGCGGCGGCGAGGGCACCACGGAGGACCTGGAGCGCAAGGTCCGCCGCGCCTCCGCGGCGGCCCGCGCGGACTACATCGTCTCGGCCATGCCCACCCCGCTCCGGGCCGCGCTCGAACTGGCGTACTTCCAGCGGCGTGACTACCGCCAGACCGCCGCCGACCTCGGCGTCACCGAGGACGAGGCCCGCCGCAGGCTCCGCCTCGGCCTCCAGCTCCTCTCCACGGCCAACGACACCGACGGCCCCGCCGCGAGCCACACCCCCGGCTCCTCGTCCGGTTACGGGACGGCGCTGTGACCGGCTCGGACCGCTCCGAGCCGGTCGAGGGGCCGGACGGCCCGGAGGAGCGGGGCGGACAGGGCAGCCCGGCCGTGCCCCGCATACCCCCGCCCCGGTCCTCCGTCGAGGACACCGGACTCCCGCTGCCCGACCCGCCGGCGGACCCGCCGCCCGGCCCGCTCGTCCTGGAGCACCCCGTTCTCAAGTCCCTGCTCGGCGCCTGGGCGCTGGCCGCCTGCTCCACGGAGGAGGCCGCCGCCGTGGAGGAGCACCTCGGCGAGTGCGGCCCCTGCGCGGAGGAGGCGCTGCGGCTGCGGGACGCCGTCGGCCTGCTGCACCCCGAGGAGAGCCTCGACCTCGATCCCGGGCTGCGCACCCGCGTCCTGGAGAGCTGCCTCGGCCGCCGTCCGCCGCGCATCCCGGTCCCCGAGTGGGCCGTGCCCTACGACGCGGAGAGCGCCCGGCTCGACGCCCTGCTGCGCGACATCGGCGACTCCGAGTGGCACGCGCCCGTGCGGCTGCGCTGGTTCGAGGAGGGCGGCCCGGTGAGCCGCAAGACCACCGTGGCCGGCGTCATCGGGCATCTGCTCGCCGTGGACGGCCTGGTCGGGACCGCCCTCGGCCTCGGCGACCCGCTCGGCCCGAAGGCCAAGGAGCCCCAGCTCCCCGCCGACCGCACGGAGGCGTACTGGCGCGCCTCGTACTTCCCGCCCACCCGTGCCGTGCGCGGCCCCTGGCGCGATCAGACGCACGAGCTGATCCGCACGGTGTCGTTCGCGGGCGACGGCTCCGGACGCATGCCCGTGCCGTACGGAACGATGCCCGACGGCGCGGGCGGTCCCGGCCGACGGATCGAGCTGCCGCTGCGGGACGCGATGGTGGACCGCGCCTTCGAGTGCTGGATCCACGCGGGCGACATCGCCGACGCCGTCGCCTACCCCTACGACCCGCCGGCGCCCCGGCATCTGCACCGCATGATCGACCTCGCCGCGCGGATGCTCCCCGGCACCCTGGCGGGCCGCCGCCGCGCCGGTCTCGCCTCGCCCTCCCGCGACCTGGTCGCGGCGGGCGCGCCGGGCCGCAGCCTGCGCCTGGAGATCGAAGGCCTCGGCGGCGGCGAGTGGTTCATCCCGCTGGACTCGCCGGGCGCCGCCGCGTCGGCCGAGCGCGAGGTCGCGCACGTGGCGCTCGACGGCGTGGAGTTCTGCCGGCTGGCCGCGGGCCATGTCTCCCCCGAGGAGGCCGCGGCCGGTCAGGACGGCGACCGGGAGGCGATCCGCGACGTCCTGTTCTCGGCGGCGTCGCTCAGCAGGATGTGAACGGCGCCCCGGCCCGGATCAGGCGAAGACGACCGTACGGCGGCCGTTCAGCAGAATCCTGCGTTCCGCGTGCCACTTCACGGCCCGCGCGAGCGCCTGGCACTCCACGTCACGGCCGATCGCCACGAGCTGGTCGGGGGTGACCCCGTGGCCGACCCGCTCGACCTCCTGCTCGATGATCGGCCCCTCGTCGAGGTCGGCCGTCACGTAGTGCGCGGTCGCGCCGATCAGCTTCACCCCGCGCGCGTGGGCCTGGTGGTAGGGCTTCGCGCCCTTGAAGCTCGGCAGGAAGGAGTGGTGGATGTTGATGATCCGGCCGCTGAGCTCCTTGCACAGGTCGTCGGAGAGCACCTGCATGTAGCGGGCGAGGACGACCAGCTCCACGTCGAGCGAGCGCACGACCTCAAGCAGCCGCGCCTCGGCCTCCGGCTTGTTCTCCTTGGTCACCGGGATGTGGTGGAAGGGGATGTCGTACGAGGCGACGAGCTCGGCGAAGTCCGTGTGGTTGGAGACGACCGCGGCGATCTCCACCGGCAGCGCGCCGATCCGCGAGCGGAACAGCAGGTCGTTCAGGCAGTGCCCGAACTTCGACACCAGGAGGACGACGCGCATCCTGTCCTCGGCGCGGTGGAGCTGCCAGTCCATCTGGAAGGAGTCGCCGATCGCGGCGAAGCTCGCCCGCAGCTTGTCGACGGTGACCGGGGCCTCGGCGGAGAAGTGGACCCGCATGAAGAACAGGCCGGTGTCGTGGTCGCCGAACTGCTGGCTGTCCTCGATGTTGCAGCCGGTCATGAAGAGGTAGCTCGACACGGCGTGCACGATGCCCTGCCTGTCGGGGCAGGAGAGGGTCAGCACGTACTGCTCGGCGGGGACGGCGGGGGCCACGGACTGCTCGTTCATGCAGGCAAGGTTCCCACAGCGGATCGCGCCGCGGGCAATCGTCCCGCGAGCCGGGACCGGCTCAGGCCGAGCGGGTGAGGATGCGCAGCACCTCAAGGGTGCGCGGCGGCTCGTCCGGGTCCTCCCCGTCGCCCGCGGCGAGGCGTACGTGCGCGTCGCGCGCCGCCCGCACGGCCTCGGGCCAGCCCGGGTGCTGGAGGTAGACGGAGACCATCGCGTCGGGCCCGACCTCGTGCATGATGCGCAGGACCCGCAGCACGGCCGTGTCGACGAGCGCCGCCTCCTGGGGGTCACGGAAGATCGTGCCGACGTACTTCTCGGCGGACCAGTTGTCCAGCCACGTGTCCTCGACCAGCCGGTACACGGCGTCGGTCACGTCCCCGTACTCCTCGCGCCCGGCGAGCCAGCACTCCCGCTGGAAGTCGGGGTCGGAGAGCATGTGAAGCGCCGAGCGCACGTTGCTGCGCCAGCGCCACCACGGCATGTCGTTGGTCGGCATGCCACCCATGGTGCTGGAGCGACGGCCGCGACGGGAAGAGTTCTCCGAACCTTGCACGGTCATCGATCGTACGTTCCCACGCCACGCTCGCGAACCAGCCCCCGCCCGTTCACCGTGATGTCACCGTCCGTTGAGAACGTGTCACTCCCGGGTTGGTCCTTGACCGGAAGTGTCCGGGGACATGACCGGCCGGCGACGCACCTTCCTCCCCCGCCCCACCCGACACGCCGTGCTCGCAGCGGCCGCGGCGGCGGCGTGCGTCGCTCTGACCGCTGGATGCGGGGTCATCCCTGGCACCACGGGGGGTTCCGGGGATGACCCCATCACCGTCATGACCTGGGCCCCCGAGAACACCAAGGCCACCAACAAGCCGGGCGTCCCCGCCATGGCCCAGGCGTTCGCCCGCTGGGTCAACGCCCACGGCGGCCTCGACGGCCGCGACCTCAAGGTCCTGACCTGCAACGACCACAATGACGCGGCGGGCGCCGCCGAGTGCGCGCGCAAGGCGGTCGACGAGGAGGTGGCGGCGGTCGTCGGCGCGTACAGCCAGCACGGCCGCTCCTTCCTCGCCCCGCTGGAGGGCGCGGGCATCCCCTACATCGGCGGCTACGGCATCACCGACGACGAGTTCTCCAGCCCGCTGTCCTATCCCGTCAACGGCGGCGAACCGGCCCTCCTCGCGGGCAACGGCCGCCAGCTCGCCGCCCGCTGCGACCGCGTCTCCCTCGTACGCCCCGACACCCTGGCGGGCGACGAGCTGCCCAAGCTGCTCAACGCGGGGCTCGCCGACGGCCACCACAAGCCCGTCGCCGACATCCGCGCCCCCGAGGACGGCACCGACTTCACCCCGCAGGCCGAGCAGGCGCTCAAGGGCGCGGGCACCAGGGGCGGCTGCGTGACCGCCGCGCTCGGGGCGCGCACCGACACCTTCTACGACTCCTTCCGGCGCACCAGGGCGGACTACCCGTCGGTGCGGATCTCCTCGGTGCTCGGCAGCGTCGACCAGTCCCTCATCGACCGCACCGGCGGCGCGAGCGGCCCCTACGAAGGGGCGTACGTCACCGGCTGGTACCCGGCGTCGGGCGACTCCAGGTGGGGCGGGATGCGCAAGGTCATCCGCGAGCAGGCCTTCGGCGACAACCGGGTCGACCCGGCCGACGCGGGCGTGCAGACCACCTGGATCGCCTACACCGTCCTGAAGCAGGCCGTGGAGTCCCTCGACGGCGGTGAGGTGTCCGCGCGCACCCTGCGCCGCGCCCTGGACGACGGCCTGCGGGTCCGCACGGGCGGTCTCACGCCCACGCTGAGCTGGCGCTTCGAGGACCTGATCGCGGCCAGTGAGTACCCGCGCCTGATCAACTCCGGCGTCACCTTCCAGACCGTGAGGGACGGCAGGCTCGTCCCCGCCCGGGGCGGGTTCGTGGACGTCGAGGCGACGCTGGAGCAGACCGCCTGACCCGGGGGCCGAGCGGCATCCGCCCTGCCCGGCCCCCGGGCCCGCCGCTCAGAGCTGGGTCTTCTCGCGCGTGGTCAGGCCGTACTTGCGGGCGATCGCGTTCCACTGGTTCGCGGCCTGCTCCTTGGCCGTGGTCGCGTTCCCGCTCGCGCGGTTGCCCGCCGCCTGCTCCGAGGTGGTGCGGGCGCGGCCCTTGTGGCAGCCCTTCTTGCCCGCTACCTGGTCCGCCCACGCGGCGTAGTGGTTGTCGGCGGACGCGGACGCCTTCCAGGCCCTGTTGAGGGAGGCGGTGAGCTGGTCGTTGGCCGGGAGCTTGTCGACCTTCAGCTCGGCGAGCCGCGCGACCAGGTCGTTGCGCTGCTTGGCGGCGCCACGCAGGTCCTTGGCGGACTGGCCGAGGTTCTGGCACCGGCCCACGTTGCGCACCGAGCTGATGACCGTCGCGCGGCTGTTGTTGCTGTCGGCCAGGAGCTTGTCCAGGGCGACGGCCTGCTCCTTGGCGGGGTCGGCGGTCGGCGAGGGCTTGTCGGCGGGGGCGGACGCGGAGACGGGCTTGCCGTCGGCCGCCTTGTCCTCATCGCCGCCGCCCGAGCTCAGGAGCGCGCCCGCACCGACACCGAGCACGGCGATGCCGACGCCGACGGCGGCGATCAGGGGCACCTTCGAGCCGGTGCGGCTGCGGCG
>NZ_JASKYR010000371.1:0-7292 GCF_041028215.1 Streptomyces flavofungini | reverse complement strand
CTTGGGGCACGCCACCGAAGGGGCGCCACGCGCCACCGGRAGGGCGCGCCGCCGGAGGGCACGGCTCCCGCTGGAGGGCGCGCGCCGCCGTCCGAGGCGCGCCGCCGATGGTCGCGGCTCCCGAGGGTGCGCCGCCGGAAGTCGCTGCTCCTGAGGGCGCGCCGCCGGAGGGCACGGCTCCGCCCGGGGGGCGCGCGTCGCCGTCCGGCGGGGCTAGCTCTTGGCGGACGGCGTGGCGGAGGCACTCTTGCAGCTGTCCTGCTTGCCCATCGCCTTGCCGACCTCCCCCTCCTGGAGCTTCTCCAGCGCCCTGTTGCCGCTCTTGCTCAGCTTGTCCAGCTCGCCCGCGACGTCCTTGAGGCCATCGGCGAAGTCCGCCTGGTTCTTGGTGTCCAAGCCGTCGACCTGCTTCTTCAGGTCCCCGTACGACTTGGAGATGCCATTGAGCTCCTTGACGGCGTCGTCCGTCTTCTTCTTGCCGTCGTCGACCGGCGGAGCCCCGGCCTTCTTCACGGAGTCGCCCATCGCCTTGTAGGCGTCGGACATGTCCTGGAACGCCTTGGAGTCGGTCTTCTGGACGTCGGCCGGCGAACTGTTGTCCGAGGTCTCCTTCTGGATCGCGGCGTTGGCGTCCGCGATCTTCTTCGACTGCGGCTGAACGGAGTCACAGACCTTCTTGGCCCAGTCGTCCAGCTCCTTGTTGCCGTCGTCGCTGCTGCACCCTGACAGAGCGAGTACCAGTACCGCACCGCCGGACAGTGCGGCTGCAAGCTTCTTGTTCACCGGATTGGTCCCTTCCATGGCTCTCGGCCCCGGAACTTACACGCCAACTGGGCTACATCCGCATGCCGAGGGTCCGATACAACACCTATTGCAGCCATTTGCACCAAGCCTGAGCGGGCCATGAGCGGGAGAGAAGGCTCACGGATCACCCGCCGCGAGGCCACGGGCAACGCCGCCGGACAGAGCGACGGGCGGACGGCACGTCAAAACGCGCCGTCCGCCCGCGTGTTGGAGCGAGGCCCCAAAGGGCCCTGATGCACCCCCTACGAGACGATCGCCGGATCGGCCGGCTTGGCCGCACGCTCGGAGTTGCCCTCGTCCCCCACGGCGATGCCGCGCCGCTTGGAGACGTAGACCGCGCCGACGATGACCGCGATGGAGAGCACCGCGATCAGCACCCGCATGCCGACACTGGCGTCGTCCCCGTAGCTGAACTTGATGACCGCGGGCGCGATAAGCAGCGCCACCAGGTTCATCACCTTCAGCAGGGGGTTGATCGCCGGACCGGCGGTGTCCTTGAACGGGTCGCCGACCGTGTCACCGATGACGGTCGCGGCGTGGGCCTCGCTGCCCTTGCCGCCGTGGTGACCGTCCTCGACGAGCTTCTTCGCGTTGTCCCAGGCGCCGCCCGAGTTGGCGAGGAAGACGGCCATCAGCGTGCCCGTGCCGATCGCGCCCGCGAGGAACGAGCCGAGAGCGCCGACGCCGAGCGAGAATCCGACCGCGATCGGCGTGAGCACGGCGAGCAGACCCGGTGTGGCCAGCTCGCGGAGCGCGTCCTTGGTGCAGATGTCGACGACGCGCCCGTACTCCGGCTGCTCGCTGTAGTCCATGATCCCGGGGTGCTCGCGGAACTGCCGCCGCACCTCGTAGACCACGGCTCCCGCCGACCGCGACACCGCGTTGATCGCGAGCCCCGAGAAGAGGAAGACGACCGCGGCGCCCAGGACCAGGCCCACCAGGTTGTTGGGCTGCGAGATGTCCATGACCAGGTTCATCGGCGCGCCGTCGCCGAGCTTCTCACCGACGTCCCTGGCCGCGGTCGCGATCGCGTCGCGGTACGACCCGAAGAGCGCCGAGGCCGCGAGGACCGCGGTGGCGATGGCGATGCCCTTGGTGATGGCCTTGGTGGTGTTGCCGACAGCGTCGAGGTCGGTGAGGACCTGCGCGCCCGCGCCCTCGACGTCGCCGGACATCTCGGCGATGCCCTGCGCGTTGTCGGAGACGGGACCGAAGGTGTCCATGGCGACGATGACGCCGACGGTGGTCAGCAGGCCCGTACCGGCCAGGGCGACCGCGAAGAGGGCGAGCATGATCGACGTGCCGCCGAGCAGGAACGCCCCGTAGACGCCGAGCCCGATGAGCAGCGCGGTGTAGACGGCCGATTCCAGACCGATCGAGATACCTGCGAGGACCACCGTGGCGGGGCCCGTCAGCGAGGTCTTGCCGATGTCCCTGACGGGACGCCGGCTGGTCTCGGTGAAGTACCCGGTGAGCTGCTGGATCAGGGCGGCCAGCACGATGCCGATGGCCACGGCGATCAGCGCGAGCAGCCGCGGATCGCCGTCGTGGCCCTTGATCGCCGCGTCCGTGACACCGTCCAGCTTCGCGTACGAGGACGGCAGGTAGACGAAGACAGCGACGGCCACGAGGGCCAGTGAGATGACCGCGGAGATGAAGAAGCCGCGGTTGATGGCGCTCATGCCGCTGCGGTCGGCGCGCCGGGGCGCCACCGCGAAGATGCCGATCATCGCCGTCACGACACCGATGGCCGGGACGAGCAGCGGGAAGGCGAGTCCGGAGTCGCCGAACGCCACCTTGCCGAGGATCAGCGCGGCGACCAGCGTCACGGCATAGGACTCGAAGAGGTCGGCGGCCATGCCCGCGCAGTCGCCGACGTTGTCGCCCACGTTGTCGGCGATGGTCGCGGCATTGCGCGGATCGTCCTCCGGAATGCCCTGCTCGACCTTGCCGACCAGGTCGGCGCCGACGTCGGCGGCCTTGGTGAAGATGCCGCCGCCGACACGCATGAACATCGCGATCAGCGCCGCACCGAGGCCGAAACCTTCCAGCACCTTCGGCGCGTCGGCGGCGTAGACGAGCACCACACAGGAGGCGCCCAGAAGACCGAGCCCCACCGTGAACATGCCGACGACACCGCCCGTACGGAAAGCGATCTTCATGGCTTTGTGCGAGACGGCGGTGAGATCCTTTTCGGGCTCACCTTCCGCCGGAGTGGCTTCCCGGGCGGCGGCCGCCACGCGCACATTGCTGCGTACGGCGAGCCACATACCGATATAGCCGGTGGTCGCCGAGAACGCCGCTCCGATCAAGAAGAAGATCGATCGTCCGGCGCGCTGATTCCAGTCGTCCGCGGGCAGCAGCATGAGCAGGAAGAACACCACGACGGCGAATACACCGAGTGTGCGGAGCTGCCGGCCCAGATAGGCGTTCGCGCCTTCCTGGACCGCCGCCGCGATCTTCTTCATGCTGTCGGTTCCCTCGCCCGCCGCGAGAACCTGGCGTACCAGCACGCCGGCCACGACGAGCGCCGCGAGCGCGACGGCCGCGATCACCATGACGATGAGACGGTTGTCGTCCGTCAGTACTGCGGCTGCGAAGGTTGAGGGGTGGTCAATCTGATGAGGGGTAGAAAGCCCCGCCATTCGTCCTCCTTGACGCTTGACCTGAGCTCAAGATGTGGACGGATTGTAGGGAGCGGAACCTGATCAAAACAGAGCACCACTAACGCAATTGACTGGAGTTTGCTCCTCAGCAAATGATCCGGTCCGCCGATTGTCCCCGAAAGCGGTAATGCCTCAAAACCGTTGACGAGTGATTGCCGAATGATCGTCGATCTACCCGGCAATAAGATCACCCAAAGAAAAGCCCCTGTTCATCACGGGGATGACAGGGGTGCGGGGTGTACACGTCACAGGGGTGGGACCGGAAGAGAGGGCACGACGCCCGAGGACCCGGAGGCCGGGGCGCCGGGCGCTGAGGCGCTGGAGCCCTGACGCGCCTGACGCGCCGGACTCAGGAGAGGAGTGGCGCGGGAGTCGTCGGCCAGCTCATGCGGATCTGGCCACCGGCCTCGCCCGAGGTCACCTCGACGTCGTCCACGAGGCCGCTGATGACGGCGAGACCCATCTCGTCCTCGCCCTCGGCGTCGTGGTCCGCGCCCTGGCCCGCCGCGCCCCGGTCGCCGGGGGCCGAACGGGGGGCCTCGTCGCCGACCTCGATGGAGAACAGCTTCTCGTCCTCGATGAGCGCGACCCGCACCGGCGCCGTGACGCCGCTGCTCTGATGCAGTCCCACGGCACGGGTGCAGGCCTCACCGACGGCGAGCCTGACCTCGTCGAGAACGGCCTCGTCCACCCCGGCCCTGCGCGCGACCGCGGCCGCCACCAGGCGGGCGGTCCTCACGTGCTCGGGCAGCGCGCTGAAGCAGAGCTCGACGGTGGCCATACGTCCCCCTCGGACATACACGCGTGCTGTCAGGGGACCGGGCCGAGGCCCGGCCCCCTGCTGTACTGCCACACCGGGCCGAGGGCCCGGAAACGTCCGGCCGGTGCGCCGGACCTCCGTCGTCCGGCGCTCGGCCGTCCGCCACTCAGTCGGTGGCCGCGACCGCTTCGTCGACCGAGGTGTGAATCGGGAACACCTTGGTCAGACCGGTGATACGGAAAATCTTGAGAATGCGCTCCTGGTTGCAGACCAGGCGCAGCGAGCCCTCATGGGCACGCACCCGCTTCAGGCCGCCGACCAGCACGCCGAGCCCGGTGGAGTCGAGGAAGTCCACGCCCTCCATGTCGACGACCAGATGGAAACTGCCGTCGTTCACCAACTCGACCAACTGCTCGCGCAGCTTGGGCGCGGTATACACATCGATTTCGCCACCGACCTCGACGACCGTACGATCGCCGACGGTACGGGTCGACAGGGACAGGTCCACGGATCCTCCAGCACCTTGCTATCGAGCGGTCATCCCTCGGGACACCTCGGCAGAGCCCCCAGGACGGATCGCCAGCCGCGATGGCATTCAATCACTTACCGGCGGGCGTGCACGACGCCTTAGGACCATTGTCCATCCCACCAGTGACACACTCGATGCCGATGGCCAACATTTCTCCCCCCGGGAGACCCGCTGCGGGCACCCGGGCACACGCCTCCCCGCGGACGGTCCTTGACCGGCTCACCGCGGGGCCGAGCCGTGCTTCGCGCGTCACTCATACGGAGCACATGCCCCCACGTGAGGCCCGGTATGCAGGCTGGCCCGACCGCATCAGGCCGGAGGTCATATCCGCCGTCCGGGCCGCGGGCATCGAGCGCCCCTGGGCGCACCAGGCGCTCGCCGCCGAGCACGCGCTCGACGGCGATTCGGTGATCGTCGCGACCGGAACCGCCTCGGGCAAGTCGCTCGCCTACCTCACTCCCGTCCTCTCCGCCCTCATGGACGGCTCGGAGGCACCGAACGGCCGTGGCGCCACCGCTCTGTACCTGGCCCCCACCAAGGCCCTGGCCGCCGACCAGCGCCGCGCGGTCCGCGAACTGGCCGCCCCGCTGGGCAACGCCGTGCGCCCCGCCGTGTACGACGGCGACACCCCCTTCGAGGAACGCGAGTGGGTGCGCCAGTACGCCAATTACGTGCTGACCAACCCCGACATGCTGCACCGCGGGATACTCCCCTCCCACCCGCGCTGGTCCTCCTTCCTGCGCGCCCTGCGCTACGTCGTCATCGACGAGTGCCACACCTACCGCGGCGTCTTCGGCTCCCACGTCGCCCAGGTCCTGCGCCGTCTGCGCCGCCTCTGCGCCCGCTACGGCTCCGAGCCCGTCTTCCTCCTCGCCTCCGCCACCTCCGCCGACCCCGCCGCGTCCGCCGAGCGCCTCATCGGGCTGCCGGTGCGGGAGGTCGCCGACGACGCCTCACCCCGCGGCGACCTCGTCTTCGCCCTGTGGGAGCCGCCGCTCACCGACCTGCACGGCGAGAAGGGCGCCCCGGTCCGCCGCACCGCCACCGCCGAGACGGCCGACCTCCTCACCGACCTCACCGTCCAGGGCGTCCGCTCGGTCGCCTTCGTACGCTCCCGGCGCGGCGCCGAGCTGATCTCGGTGATCGCCCAGGAACGTCTCGCCGAGGTCGACCGCTCCCTCGCCCACCGCGTCGCCGCCTACCGCGGCGGCTATCTCCCGGAGGAGCGCCGCGCCCTCGAACGCGCCCTGCACTCCGGCGAGCTCCTCGGCCTCGCCGCCACCACCGCCCTCGAACTCGGCGTCGACGTGTCGGGCCTGGACGCCGTCGTCATCGCGGGCTATCCCGGTACGCGGGCCTCGCTCTGGCAGCAGGCCGGGCGCGCGGGGCGCTCCGGGCAGGGGGCGCTGGCCGTGCTGGTCGCCCGGGACGATCCGCTGGACACCTATCTCGTCCACCATCCCGAGGCCCTCTTCCAGCAGCCCGTGGAGTCCACGGTCCTCGACCCCGACAATCCCTACGTCCTCGCGCCCCACCTCTGCGCGGCCGCCTCCGAGCTGCCGCTCGTCGAGGAGGACCTGGCGCTCTTCGGTCCCGCCGCCGAGGAACTGCTCCCGCAGCTGGAGGCCGCGAAGCTGCTGCGCCGCCGCACCAAGGCCTGGCACTGGACACGCCGCGAGCGGGCCGCCGACCTCACGGACATCCGCGGCGAGGGCGGTGCGCCCGTCCAGATCGTCGAGGAGGGCACGGGGCGGCTGCTCGGCACCGTCGACGCGTCCGCCGCGCACACCACCGTCCACGAGGGCGCCGTCCACCTGCACCAGGGGCGCACCTATCTCGTACGCCGCCTCGACCTGGACGACTCCGTGGCCCTGGTCGAGGAGGCCGCGCCGCCCTACTCCACGACCGCGCGCGACACCACGGCGATCTCCATCCTGGAGACGGACGTCGAGATCCCCTGGGGCCCGGGGCGCCTCTGCTACGGCTCCGTCGAGGTGACCAACCAGGTCGTCTCCTTCCTGCGCCGGAGGGTCATCACGGGCGAGGTCCTCGGCGAGACCAAGCTGGACCTCCCTCCTCGTACGCTGCGCACCCGGGCCGTCTGGTGGACCGTCACCGAGGACCAACTGGACGCCGCCCGCATCAACCCCGAGATCCTCGGCGGCGCCTTGCACGCCGCCGAGCACGCCTCCATCGGTATGCTGCCGCTCTTCGCCACGTGCGACCGCTGGGACATCGGCGGTGTCTCCGTACCGCTGCATCCGGACACGCTCCTTCCCACGGTCTTCGTGTACGACGGCCACCCCGGCGGGGCGGGCTTCGCCGAACGGGCCTTCCACACGGCCCACGCCTGGCTGACGGCCACCCGCGAGGCCATCGCCTCCTGCGAGTGCGAGGCCGGCTGCCCGTCCTGCATCCAGTCCCCCAAGTGCGGCAACGGCAACGACCCATTGCACAAGCGGGGAGCGGTACGGCTGCTCTCGGTGTTGCTGCGGGACGGGGCGGATTCGCAGGGTTCGGAGGGGGCGGAGGG
>NZ_JASKYR010000370.1:0-8190 GCF_041028215.1 Streptomyces flavofungini | reverse complement strand
GCCCCCGAGGCTCCTGAGGCGCCCGCCGTGGACGACGCCGCGCCGAAGGGCCGCACGCGCCGCCGTGCCGTCCGCAAGGCGACGTCGCCCGCCGGTTCGCCGAAGGCCGCCGAGAGCGAGCCGGAGGCCGCCGAGGTGGTCGTGGCTCCCGCGCCGAAGGCCGAGCCGGAGGCGGAGCCCGCCGCCGAGCCCGTCGCCGAGGCGCCCGCGCCCGCCGCCGACGCCGCTCCGGCCCGTCCGCGCCGCCGTGCGGTGCGCAAGGCCACGTCGCCGACCGCGTCCGAGGAGGCGGCCGTCGTGGTCGTCCCCGCGGCGGAGAAGCCGCAGGCCTCCGAGGGGCCGCAGGCCGCCGCGGAGCCGCAGGCGGCCCAGGAGCCCGCGGCGGAGGCCGAGGCCCCCGCTCCGGCCAAGAAGACGGCGCGCAAGGCGGCCAAGAAGGCGCCCGCGAAGAAGGCGCCCGCGAAGACGGCGGCCAAGAAGACCGCCGCCAAGAAGACGGCCGCCAAGAAGACGACGGCCAAGAAGGCGACGAAGGCGACCGCCAAGAAGACGGCGGCCGCCGAGCAGAAGGCGTCCTCCGTCTCCGCCTCCAGCGAGGGCTGACACCCGCCGCGACCTGTGCCCCCCTGCCCGGCCCCGAGGCCGGACAGGGGGGCACGGCCGCGTCCGGAGCCCCGCCGTGCCCGCTGCTCGAAAGCGTGAACTAGGTACCCCTGGCCTTGGAGCGCGCGTGGCCACCTGTAAAACTCATGTGGTCTGACGAATGAACAGAGGCGTGGGCACGCGGTTGGGGAGACCGCGTCCCGGTCTCGGGGGAGGGATGAAGATGGCGCAAGTGCGCCTGCGTGGCACGGGACGCCACCGTGCGGTGAAACCGGTCAAGGGCGGCCGCCAGGCGGTGGCCCTGGCCACGGTCCTCTCGGCGGCGGGCATCCAGGCCGCGGGCTCCGTGGGCACCGCGGCCGCCGAGACGGGGCCGACCTGGACGGAGGGGCCGATCTTCAACGATCCGAAGGGCACCCTCGACCAGCAGTACGCGGTCCGCAGCCGGCTCGTGGAGCTGACCGAGTCCGCGGTGAAGGGCTCGACGATCAAGGTCGCGGTGTACCACGTGTGGGAGGCCACGATCGTCGACGCGCTGGTGAACGCCAAGAAGCGCGGCGTCAACGTACAGATCCTGCTGGACGAGACCAGCAAGAGCGACCGCCCGACGAACACCTCGTACAGCCAGCTCAAGGCGGCGCTCGGGACGAGCACGAGCAAGTCGTCCTTCGTGGCGCTCTGCCCGACGGGGAAGTCGTGCCTGGGCGACCCGCGGTACGGCAAATCGATCATGCACAACAAGTTCTGGCTGTTCTCCGAGGTCAAGGGCGCCAAGGACGTCGTCGTGCAGACCACGTCGAACTCGACCCCGTCGGCGCACACGAAGTTCTACAACGACGCGCTGCTGCTCCCGGACAACCCCGCGATGTATGACGCGTACGCCGAGTACTTCACGGACATGCTGGGCAAGCGCTGGCAGGACTGGGACTACCGCACGGTCAGCAGCGGGCGCTACAAGTCGTACTTCTTCCCGCGCAACGGCTCGGTCAACGAGACCGACACCATGTACTCCGTCCTGAACAACGTGAAGTGCACGTACAAGGACACCGCCGGTGTGACGCAGCACACCAAGGTCCGGGCCGCCATCTTCAAGATCACGCGGAAGCAGATCGCCGACAAGCTCGTCTCGCTGAAGAAGGCGGGCTGCACGGTCAGCATCCTGTACGCGGAGACGGACAGCGCCAAGAGCCAGGGCGGCACCCCCGGCACCTGGGAGCAGCTCCACAAGTCGGGCGGCCCCACGGTGCGCTGCTTCAACGACGACCGGGACCCCTCGCGCCCCGGCTCCCGGCTCACGACGCCGTACATCATCCACTCGAAGTACCTGCTCATCGACGGTATGTACGACGGCAAGCGGAACAAGGTCTCCTTCACCGGCTCGCAGAACTACACGGCCCCCGCGCTGCGCGAGAACGACGAGGCGATCGTGAAGATCGACGACGACTCGGTGCACGACACCTACCGCTCGCACTTCGACCGGACACGGGCCGTGGCCTGGCCGGGCAGTGCCGACAAGACCGACCTGTGCAAGGGCGTCAAGCCGCTGCCGCCGGACGGTGAGCCCACGTGAGCGGGGGTGCGGGGCCGGTTTGACCCTTCCGGGTCGGCCCCGTAACCTTGACCGTCGGCGTGTTCCTATGCACTGCCACCCCCTGTAAACCTTTTTCCTCCCGAAGCCGTGGCACCGTGCCGTGAGCACTGTTCCGGGCCCGGGAGAGGCCGCCCGCTCCGTGGGCGGCTGGACTGCGGGGGCACCGTTCCGAGCGAGAGAGAGATCCGCGTGTACGCCATCGTGCGCAGCGGTGGTCGCCAGCACAAGGTTGCTGTCGACGACATCGTTGAGGTTGACAAGATTTCCACTGCCAAGGTTGGCGACACGGTCGAGCTCTCGACCCTGCTCGTTGTCGACGGCGACGCCGTGACCAGCGACCCGTGGGTCCTGGCCGGCATCAAGGTCCAGGCCGAGGTTGTGGACCACCACAAGGGCGCGAAGATCGACATCCTTCGCTACAAGAACAAGACCGGCTACCGCCGTCGTCAGGGTCACCGTCAGCAGTACACGGCGATCAAGATCACCGGTATCCCCACGGCTGCGAAGTAAGGGACTGAGACAAGATGGCACACAAGAAGGGCGCATCGTCCACTCGGAACGGTCGCGACTCCAATGCTCAGCGGCTCGGCGTGAAGCGCTTCGGCGGTCAGGTCGTCAACGCCGGTGAGATCCTGGTCCGCCAGCGCGGCACCCACTTCCACCCGGGCTCGGGCGTCGGCCGCGGCAAGGACGACACCCTGTTCGCGCTGGACGCCGGTTCGGTGGAGTTCGGTACCCACCGTGGCCGCAAGGTCGTGAACATCGTTCCGGTCGCCTGAGTCCGTCTTACCGACTGACTTAGCGCTCGATCGTCGAGCGAGTTCTGCGAGGGCGGACCTCTCTTCCCGATTTCGGGAAGCGGGTCCGCCTTTCGCGTGTTTTAGATGAACACGCCAGATAGACACACCCCGCAGTAAGCAATTCCCAGGAGGCACCCCGCTATGACCACCTTCGTGGACCGCGTCGAGCTGCACGCCGCCGCGGGTAACGGAGGCCACGGCTGTGCCTCCGTCCACCGTGAGAAGTTCAAGCCGCTCGGCGGCCCGGACGGCGGCAACGGCGGCCGTGGCGGTGACGTCATCCTGGTCGTCGACCAGGACGTCACGACGCTGCTCGACTACCACCACAGCCCGCACCGCAAGGCCACCAACGGCCAGCCCGGCGCCGGCGACAACCGCTCCGGCAAGGACGGCCAGGACCTCGTCCTGCCCGTGCCCGACGGCACCGTCGTCCTCGACAGGGACGGCAACGTCCTCGCGGACCTCGTCGGCCAGGGCACCACGTTCGTCGCGGGCCAGGGCGGCCGCGGCGGCCTCGGCAACGCGGCGCTGGCCTCGGCCCGCCGCAAGGCCCCCGGCTTCGCCCTCCTCGGCGAGCCCGGCGAGGCCCGGGACGTCGTCCTCGAACTCAAGACGGTCGCCGACGTCGCCCTGGTGGGCTACCCGAGCGCGGGCAAGTCCTCGCTGATCTCCGTGCTGAGCGCGGCCAAGCCGAAGATCGCCGACTACCCCTTCACCACCCTCGTGCCCAACCTGGGCGTGGTGACCGCGGGCTCGACCGTCTACACCGTCGCCGACGTGCCCGGCCTCATCCCGGGCGCCAGCCAGGGCCGCGGCCTCGGCCTGGAGTTCCTGCGCCACGTCGAGCGGTGCAGCGTCCTCGTCCACGTGCTCGACACGGCGACCCTGGAGTCCGACCGCGACCCCGTCTCCGACCTCGACGTCATCGAGGCCGAGCTGCGGGAGTACGGCGCGGGCCTGGAGAACCGGCCGCGCCTCGTCGTCCTGAACAAGATCGACGTGCCGGACGGCCAGGACCTCGCCGACCTGGTCAGGCCCGACCTGGAGGAGCGCGGCTACCGCGTCTTCGAGGTGTCGGCCGTGGCGCACAAGGGCCTCAAGGAGCTGTCCTTCGCCCTGGCCGAGCTGGTCGCGGGCGCGCGTGCCGCGAAGCCGAAGGAGGAGGCGACCCGGATCGTCATCCGGCCCAAGGCCGTCGACGACAGCGGCTTCACGGTCACCCGTGAGGAGGACGGCATCTACCGCGTGCGCGGTGAGAAGCCGGAGCGCTGGGTGCGCCAGACCGACTTCAACAACGACGAGGCCGTCGGCTATCTCGCCGACCGCCTCAACCGCCTCGGCGTCGAGGACGAGCTGATGAAGGCGGGCGCGCGCAGCGGCGACGGCGTCGCGATCGGCCCCGAGGAGAACGCGGTCGTCTTCGACTGGGAGCCGACGATGATGGCCGGTGCCGAGATGCTGGGCCGCCGGGGCGAGGACCACCGCCTGGAGGCCCCGCGCCCCGCCGCCCAGCGCCGCCGCGACCGCGAGGCGGAGCGGGACGACGCACAGCGCGCGTACGACGACTTCGAGCCCTTCTAGGCGAAGGGCCGCCCGCCCCGGGTGAGGGGCCGCCCGCGAGGCTCCTCGCGGGCGGGACGCGGAACCGTACGTACGAAGAGGGCCCCCGGAGCACGAAGCTCCGGGGGCCCTCTTCGCGTGCGTACGGCTACGCGGTGACCGAGTCCTCCGCGCCCGGTGACTCCGCCGGGTCCTGTTCCGTCTCCTCCGCGGCCTCCTCGGCGACCCGCTGGCCGGGGATGTCCGCGTCGATGCGGGAGGCCATGCGGGCCCGCCGGGCGTCGGCCTGGGCGCACAGGGCGAGGGCCGCCGCGTTGAAGCGGACCAGGGACGGCGGGTCGGAGGGGCCCAGGAGGTGCTCCTTGAGCTCCGCACGGGCCTCCGCGCGGTTGTCGAGCTCCGGATCGCGCACGGACTGGAGCAGGGCCGCCACGCCGTCCGCCTCGGGCGCGAGGATGGTCCCCGCCGACGCGGTCGGGAAGCTGGCGCGGAACTCGGCCTCGGTCATGCCCGCCGTGTTGGCGACGGCGTACGGCTTCTCGCTGCTCAGCCAGTCCGAGACCACCGAGGAGACGTCACTGATCAGCAGGTCGGCCTGGTTGAAGCAGGAGAAGATCGCCGGGCGCGCCGACGTGATGATCTGGTGCTCCCACTCGGGGAAGGACGCCCAGAACGCGGCTTCCCAGGCGGCCGTCGCCTCGGCCACCACGGCCTGCTGGTCGCCGTCGGGCGAGCCCTGGAGCATCATCCGCTCCTGCTCGTCCGCGCTCTTGCGGAACGAGGTCGCCGTCAGCTCGTCCAGCGCGGCGGTGCGCCGGGCCAGCTCGGCGGCGGCCTCGGGGCCGGGGCGGTCGCCCGAGCGCTTGGTGTTGGCCGCGAGGATCATCGCCTTGATGCGCTCGTTGGCGGCGCCCGCGCGCGGGTCCTGCGAGCCGGTCATCGGGTGCGGCTTGTACAGCAGGCGCACGGCCGGGTCGGCGAGCAGCTCGCGCACGATGTTCTCGCCCGCCAGGACGACGGAGGTGTTGCCGGGGTTGCCGTCCCAGCCCTCCCAGGTGGGGGCGTACAGAACGGTCGTGTACGGGCCCGTGGGGGCGCCCGAGTACGGCTTGATCGGGGAGAGCTGCGGGCGGCCCACCTCGACGACGTCCTTGTCGTCCACGCCGATGTCCGCGAGCTGGTAGCGGTCGCGGGCCGCGGGGCCCGCCACCCACACCTGGTCGTACGCCTTGGCGTACGGGTTGCAGGAGGACAGCTTGTCGCTCTCGCCGTGGTTGATGAAGGCGTGCTTGATCGTCGGGATGCGCAGGACCTGGGAGGTCTTCGCGGCGTTCGCCGGGTGCAGCATCATCTTCAGCGTCGACGTCTCCAGGGAGAACATCGTCGCGACCTTCGGGAAGCAGATGACCGGGACGTCCGTCGCGTCGATCTTCTGCACCATGAACCGCTCACGCAGCACGATCAGCGGCTTGCCGTCGAGCTGGGAGAGGGTCGAGAGCCACATGTTGGCCTGGTACGCGGAGGTGGTGCCGCCCGAGAAGTACATGGCGACGGTCGGCTTGTACTCGGCCAGCCACGTGTCGAGCCACTCGATGACCTTCTCGTCGTTCTTCGCCCGCTTCTTCGGCAGCAGCCAGGTGCCGAGGTAGAGCGCGCCACCGCCGATCAGGATGATCGACACGCCGAGGCCGATGCCGCCCCAGAGGGCGTCGGCGGTGGCCGCGGTGGTCAGCAGACCGGCCGTGCCGGGCACCGAGAACGTGAGCAGGCGGTGGGCCTGGCGGCGGGAGAGGATGCGCGGCGGCGCGGCCGTCAGGTGCAGGGCCGAGGTGTCGATGTTGCGCGTGACGATCGGCAGCGACCGCGTACGCCGTACGAGGACGGCGAGGGCCTGGCAGACGAAGTGCAGCGCGTAGAAGGCGAGCAGCGTGATGGTCAGCGGCGACTGCTCGGCCAGCGGCTCGATGCCGTCTATGCGCAGCAGACCGACCAGGATCAGCATGTCGCGCAGGAGCTGGCGGACCGTGACGTCGAACCGGATCTTGCCGAGCAGCGACAGGAGACCCGGCTGCTTGTACTGCAGATAGATGTCGAGCGCGAGGTTCGCGGCGGCCGCGGCGACGAACACCGGGACGGAGGGGAGCAGTGCGCTCACGAGCTGGGCCGTGAAGAGCGCGAACATCGCGAACAGCGCTGACAGCTGCACGATGCGTCGGGGGACGAGTCCGGCAGAGGGCACGGGCGTGGGCTCCCGGCGGGGGATGGAGAGGGAATGGGGGGAAGTCGACCACTGACCGTATGACGCGCGGTGGCTCCGTAGCAATCTTCCGTGACAACAATCACCGGAAACAGGGGCAGACGAGACTGAACCCGAGGGCCGTTTTCCCCCTCGTCACTCCTTCGGCGGTGGTGCTCCCCCGGACGCTCACGTAGATTGCTTCTCCGGCACATTCCGGACCGCCGATCGGGGGACCGGAGCACCAGGATCATTTGGGGAAGAGCGTGGCAGCGGCAGCGGCAAGGCAGTCGGTGGCAGAGGCCCAGCGGGTCGTCGTCAAGGTCGGGTCCTCGTCCCTGACCACCGCGGCGGGGGGCCTGGACGCGGACCGCGTCGACGCGCTCGTCGACGTGCTGGCCAAGAGCAGAGGGGCCGGGCGCGGAGCGGCCGGGGCGCGCGAGATCGTCCTGGTCTCCTCCGGCGCCATCGCGGCGGGCCTCGCCCCGCTCGGCCTCGCCAGGCGCCCCAAGGACCTGGCCCGCCAGCAGGCCGCGGCGAGCGTCGGCCAGGGACTGCTCGTGGCCCGCTACACCGCCTCCTTCGCGCGCTACGGCGTACGCGTCGGCCAGGTGCTCCTCACCTCCGACGACATGGCGCGCCGCGCCCACCACCGCAACGCCTCGCGCACCCTGGACCAGCTCCTGGCCATGGGCGCGCTGCCGGTGGTGAACGAGAACGACACGGTGGCGACCGACGAGATCCGCTTCGGGGACAACGACCGCCTCGCTGCCCTGGTCGCCCACCTCGTCCGCGCCGACCTCCTCGTCCTCCTGTCCGACGTGGACGGCCTCTACGACGGCGACCCCGCGAAGCCCGGCACCTCCAGGATCTCCGAGGTCGCGGGGCCCGCCGACATCGCGCACGTCCAGATCGGCAGCGCGGGCAGGGCGGGGGTCGGCACCGGCGGCATGGTCACCAAGGTCGAGGCGGCGCGGATCGCCGCGGCGGCGGGCATCCCGGTCGTCCTGACCTCGGCGAGCCAGGCGGGCGACGCCCTCGCGGGCCGCGCCACGGGCACCTACTTCCACCGCACGGGCCGCCGCTCCGCCGACCGGCTCCTCTGGCTCCAGCACGCCTCGGCGCCGCAGGGCGCGCTCACGCTCGACGACGGGGCCGTGCGCGCGGTCGTCGAGGGGCGCAAATCGCTCCTCCCCGCGGGCATCGCGGCCGTCGAGGGCGACTTCTCCGCGGGGGACCCGGTGGAGCTGCGGGACGCCGGGGGGCGGTCCATCGCGCGCGGCCTGGTGAACTTCGACGCCAAGGAGCTGCCGCAGCTCCTCGGGCGCTCGAMSYKCGACCWSGCCCGCGAACTCGGACCCGGCTACGAACGGGAGGTCGTGCACCGGGACGACCTGGTC
>NZ_JASKYR010000037.1:0-20825 GCF_041028215.1 Streptomyces flavofungini | reverse complement strand
GCTATCCGCAGCCGGTGGCCCCGATGCCGGACCCGCACTTCGAGCTTCCGCCGCAGGGACCGCAGTTCTTGCCGCGCTGAGACTCAGCCCACCTTGGTCTTGTWGCCGCGGCCCCACTGGAGGCCCCAGCCGTAGAGCCGGTCGAGCTCGGCCTGGAAGCCGTAGACGAACTTCACCTCGCGGCGCACCACCAGCTCGTCCTTGACGTTCTCGATGGAGATCACCGCGCAGGAGCGGGCCTGCGGGTGGCGCTCGTCGAGGTCGATCTCGATCCGCGGCCCGTTGCTGGGGTAGAGCGTGACCTTCGCGTGCGTGCGGTCGAAGGCGGGTGTCTGGTCGTAGATGTACGCGAAGACGAGGAGCCGCTTGATGGACTCGCGGTGGTCGAGGTTGACGTAGATCGTCTCGCCGGACGGTGAGCCGAACCGGTCGTCGCCGCTGAGCTTCACATAGGGCGGCGCGTTGAGGCTTCCGAAGAAGCTGCCGAGCGGCTGCACGACCCCCTTGGCCCCGTCGGTCATCTCGTACAGGCAGCCGATGTCGAGGTCCACGTTGACCACGCCCTGGGTGTGGGCCTGCACCACGTCCGGCTGGAACATCTTGAACGGATGCCGCAGCAGCCCGCCGCCCGACCGCTGCTTGCCCATGAAGTCCGACGGCCGCATCTGCCAGGAGAGGTTGACGCGCAGGTTGCCGGTGGCCGCGCCCTGCTTGCTGAGCGAGACCGTGGGGTGCCGCTTGGTCAGCTCGATGGAGTTCGTCGCGGCGCTGCCCGATTCGTAGTCCATCGAGCGCCCGCGCCACAGTCCGTCCCAGAAGGACATGCCGCCCCCAATTGCCCTTGTGCCTCATACGGATACGGGGCGGCCACGGAGGACATGTCCTCACACGGCCGCCCCGCTCAGAGCGTTCCTCACGTCGGCCGCCGTCACACTCCGGAGCACGGAATCGGACAGCCCGGCGCGGGTTTCGGTCAGCGTCAGACGCCGGACGAGACCTCGGTCTTCTCCCCTGACCCCGCTCCCCCTTCGGCCGCCGCAATCCTGCGGTTGCGGATCACGGAGGAGATGAAGGACCAGGCGATCAGGATGACACCGACGGAGCCGGTGATGACCTCGTGGATCTCGTACTGGATGGTGACCAGGAGGATCACGGCGAGGGCGCCGATGGCGTAGTGCGCGCCGTGCTCCAGGTAGACGTAGTCGTCGAGGGTGCCCTGGCGGACCAGGTAGACGGTGAGCGACCTGACGTACATGGCGCCGATGCCGAGGCCGAGCGCCATCAGGACGATGTCGTTCGTGACGGCGAAGGCGCCGATGACGCCGTCGAAGGAGAAGGACGCGTCGAGGACCTCGAGGTAGAGGAACATGAAGAACGCGGCCTTGCCCGCCATCACGACCGCAGGAACCTTCTTGCCGGTGCGCTCGGCCTCTTCCTCGGCCTCGTGCTCACGCTCCTCGTCCTCTTCGATCTTGTTCTCGAAGTAGCCGGAGAGGCCGCCGACGATCAGATAGGTGATCAGTCCCGCGATACCGGAGATGAGGACCGTCTGCGCCTTGTCCACATGGGTGCCGCCGTGCTGGTGGGCGTGGGTGGCGAAGGTGAAGGCGGTGATCAGGAGCACGATCAGCGCGATGCAGACCGACAGCATGTCGACCTTGCCGAGCTTGGCGAGCGGGCGCTCCAGCCAGCCGAGCCACTTGATGTCCCGGTCCTCGAAGATGAAGTCAAGGAAGATCATCAGCAGGAACATGCCACCGAAGGCGGCGATCGAGGGGTGCGCGTCGGTGACGAGCTGCTGGTACTGGTCCTTGTCGTTCAGGGCGAGGCGGACCGCCTCGATCGGGCCGATCTTCGCACTGATGGCGACGATCACGACCGGGAAGACCAGGCGCATGCCGAAGACCGCGATCAGCACACCGACGGTGAGGAAGATCTTCTGCCAGAAGGCACTCATCTTCTTCAGGATTCCGGCGTTGACCACCGCGTTGTCGAAGGACAGCGAGATCTCGAGGATGGACAGGATCGCCACGATGCCGAAGCCTGTCCACCCCCCGTAGAACACCGCGGCCACCAGGCCGAGCGCGGTGACCGCGAACGACCAGCCGAAGGTTTTCAGAAGCACTGGCTACCCAATCGTGTATGTACGGGCTCCCGATTAGCGGTCTCCCCCGCGCCGGTCCCCGGCTTTACGAAACGTTGACCCCGAAGTCTAGAGCGATGCCGCGCAGACCCGACGCGTACCCCTGCCCGACTGCACGGAACTTCCACTCGCCGCCATACCTGTACACCTCGCCGAAAATCATCGCCGTCTCCGTCGAGGCGTCCTCGGAGAGGTCATAACGTGCCAGTTCCTGCCCGTCCGCCTGGTTCACCACACGGATGAAGGCGTTGCTGACCTGACCGAACGTCTGCCCGCGGTTGTCCGCCTCATGGATCGAGACGGGAAAGATGATCTTGTCGCAGTTGGCCGGCACCTTCGAGAGGTCGATCAGGAGCGACTCGTCGTCGCCCTCACCCTCACCGGTGAGGTTGTCACCGGTGTGCTCGACGGAGCCGTCCGGGCTCTTCAGGTTGTTGTAGAAGACGAACCACTCGTCGCCGAGGACCCGGCCCGCGTCGCACAGCAGCGCGCTGGCGTCGAGGTCGAAGGGGGCGCCGGTGGTGGAGCGCGCGTCCCAGCCGAGTCCGACGAGGACCTGGGTGAGATTCGGTGCGGCCTTGGAGAGGGAGACATTGCCTCCCTTGGCGAGTGTGACGCCCATGCTGCTGGTCCTCCCCGAGGTTGAACAGGAACACGTGTCCGCACGGTCAAGGGACACGCGGTGGCGAGCACGTCCGGCGCCGCACTGTGTGGGTGCGGCGCCGGACGGTGGAGTGAGGGCGAGGCTCGGCTCAGACGTTGACGCCGAAGTCCTGCGCGATGCCGCGCAGGCCCGAGGCGTAACCCTGGCCGACCGCGCGGAACTTCCACTCGGCGCCGTGGCGGTACAGCTCGCCGAAGACCATCGCGGTCTCCGTCGAGGCGTCCTCGGAGAGGTCGTACCGCGCGATCTCCGCGCCGCCCGCCTGGTTCACGACGCGGATGAACGCGTTGCGCACCTGGCCGAACGACTGCTGGCGGGTCTCCGCGTCATAGATCGAGACCGGGAAGACGATCTTCTCGACGTCGGCGGGCACCGCCGCGAGGTCGACCTTGATCGCCTCGTCGTCGCCCTCGCCCTCACCGGTGGTGTTGTCACCGGTGTGCTCGACGGAGCCGTCGGGGCTCTTCAGGTTGTTGAAGAACACGAAGTTCTGGTCGCTGCTGACCTTGCCCTCCGCGTTCGTCAGGATGGCGCTGGCGTCCAGGTCGAAGTCCGTACCGGTGGTGGTGCGGACGTCCCAGCCGAGGCCGACCAGAACCGCGGTCAGGCCAGGCGCCTCCTTGCTCAGCGATACGTTGCCGCCCTTGCTGAGGCTGACTCCCACGAGTCCTCCCAATTGGTGTCCAGGGGCGGGGAGCCCCAAGCGTTGCTTGCCATCGGATCAACGTGTGGATCCTAGTGACCGGTTCCCGGCCGCGAGCGAAAACGGGGCGCGCTCAGAGCGTTTCGAGCGCCTTGACGTACTCGTTCAGGTCACGGGCGTCGGGCAGCCCGTTGACGACGCTCCAGCGCACGACGCCCTCCTTGTCGATGATGAAGGTGCCGCGGACCGCGCAGCCCTTCTCCTCGTCGAAGACGCCGTAGGCCCGGCTGACCTCGCCGTGCGGCCAGAAGTCCGAGACCAGCGGGTACTCGAGGCCCTCCTGCTCGGCGAAGACCCGCAGGGTGTGGATGGAGTCGTTGGAGACGGCGATGAGCTGGGTGTCGTCGTTGACGAACGTCGGCAGCTCGTCGCGGAGCGCGCAGAGCTCACCGGTGCAGACGCCGGTGAACGCGAAGGGGTAGAAGAGCAGCACCACGTTCTTCTCGCCGCGGAAGTCGGCGAGCCGCACGGTCCGGCCGTGGTTGTCCTTCAGCTCGAATTCCGGGGCCTTGGTGCCGGTCGCGATTGCAGCGAGCGCCATGAGTACGCATCCCTTCGACGGAGCCCCTCTCGGCCGGGGCTGTTCGGGTGATACCACCCTACGTCGGCCGATCTTCCCCCATGCGGTGCACCGACCGCCCGAGCGGCGCACTTTCCGTCCGCACGGCGCGCTTCCCGTCCATGCGGCGCGCTTCGCGTCCATGCGGCACTCCGATCGGTCGGCCCGTGCGGTCCCGGAGGCACCTGCAGGGCCCTGGAGGTGCGCATGAGGCCCCCGCCGACGGAGTGCGTCGGCGAGGGCCTCACGGTGTCATGCGAGGGATCGCGGCTCGGCGCGGTCCATGCTGGGTCCGCGCCTCGGCGCGGGCGTGGTCAGCGCTTCTTCGCCGCCCCCTTGGGCGTGATCAGACGGCTGCCACTCCAGTCCTTGCCCGCGTTGATGCTCTTGGTCGCCGACAGACCCGCCGTGGTGGCGGCCTCACCGATGTCGCTCGGCTCGACATAGCCGTCGCGCCCGGTCTTCGGAGTCAGCAGCAGGATCGAGCCGCCCTCCTCCATGTACGCGATGGCATCCACCAGCGCATCAGTCAGGTCCCCGTCGTCCTCGCGGAACCAGAGCACCACGGCATCAGCCACGTCGTCGTAGTCCTCGTCGACGAGCTCTGTGCCTGTGGCCTGCTCGATGGCCTCGCGGAGCTCCTGGTCGACGTCGTCGTCGTAGCCGATCTCCTGGACCACCTGGTCGGGCTGGAAACCAAGCCTTACGGCAAGGTTCGTCTCCGCGTGGTCCGCGGTCGCGCTCACGGATTGCCTCCTGATCATGTTTTTCGGGAATGCCTTCAGCCACGCGCGTGCGCGGGGCGTTGGCCGTAGTCCACACGGGCGGGGCGGATCGCGCAAGTACCCGGCCGCCGAGACCGCCGAAACGGTGACGTTCCCCGCCGTGTCGCCGCAACTGCCGCCTCATCCGTACGGGACCGAACGGCTCAGCGAAGCTGTTAGGCAGGATGGGCGTATCGTTGCGATTTGGTCGAGCCTACCGCAGGGTCGCCGGAGCGATGTCTCGGTTCCCCCCTCGGTTACCAATCGGTAGAGATGACGTCCGCGTTCGTCGGGTACACGATGGACAGCGGTGCACGGCCAGGCACAACCCAGGCGAGAGCCCCAACAGCGAAGGAACAGCGTGGCTTCCGGATCCGATCGCAACCCGATCATCATTGGCGGCCTGCCCAGCCAGGTCCCGGACTTCGATCCCGAAGAGACCCAGGAGTGGCTCGACTCCCTCGACGCCGCGGTGGACGAACGCGGACGCGAGCGTGCCCGCTACCTGATGCTCCGACTGATCGAACGTGCGCGCGAAAAGCGCGTGGCCGTGCCCGAGATGCGCAGCACGGACTACGTCAACACCATCGCCACCAAGGACGAGCCCTTCTTCCCCGGCAACGAGGAGATCGAGCGCAAGGTCCTGAACGCGACCCGCTGGAACGCCGCGGTCATGGTCTCGCGCGCCCAGCGCCCCGGCATCGGCGTCGGCGGCCACATCGCGACCTTCGCCTCCTCCGCCTCCCTCTACGACGTCGGCTTCAACCACTTCTTCCGCGGCAAGGACGAGGGCGACGGCGGCGACCAGATCTTCTTCCAGGGACACGCGTCCCCCGGCATCTACGCCCGCGCCTTCCTCCTCGACCGCCTCTCCGAGCAGCAGCTCGACGCGTTCCGCCAGGAGAAGTCCAAGGCACCGCACGGCCTGTCGTCGTACCCGCACCCGCGCCTCATGCCGGACTTCTGGGAGTTCCCGACGGTCTCCATGGGCCTCGGCCCGCTCGGCGCGATCTTCCAGGCGCGGATGAACCGCTACATGGAGGCCCGCGGCATCGCCGACACCTCCAAGTCGCACGTCTGGGCCTACCTCGGCGACGGCGAGATGGACGAGCCCGAGTCCCTCGGCCAGCTCTCCATCGCCGCCCGCGAGGGCCTGGACAACCTCACTTTCGTCGTCAACTGCAACCTCCAGCGCCTCGACGGCCCGGTACGCGGCAATGGCAAGATCATTCAGGAGCTCGAGTCGCAGTTCCGCGGCGCCGGGTGGAACGTCATCAAGCTCGTCTGGGACCGGAGCTGGGACCCGCTGCTCGCCCAGGACCGGGACGGCATCCTGGTCAACCGTCTCAACACCACCCCCGACGGACAGTTCCAGACGTACGCCACCGAGACCGGCGCCTACATCCGCGAGCACTTCTTCGGCGACGACCAGCGCCTGCGCGCCATGGTCGAGAACATGTCCGACGAGCAGATCCTGCACCTGGGCCGCGGCGGGCACGACCACAAGAAGGTCTACGCGGCCTACGCGGCGGCCAAGGCCCACAAGGGCCAGCCGACGGTGATCCTCGCCCAGACGGTCAAGGGCTGGACCCTCGGCCCGAACTTCGAGGGCCGCAACGCCACGCACCAGATGAAGAAGCTCACGGTCGACGACCTCAAGGGCTTCCGCGACCGCCTGCACATCCCGATCACGGACAAGCAGCTGGAGGACGGCGCCCCGCCGTACTACCACCCGGGCCGGGACTCCGAAGAGATCCAGTACATGCACGACCGCCGCAAGGGCCTCGGCGGCTACGTCCCGACCCGCGTCGTGCGCGCCAAGCCCCTCCCTCTCCCCGAGGAGAAGACGTACGCGGTCGCGAAGAAGGGTTCGGGCCAGCAGTCGATCGCCACCACCATGGCGTTCGTCCGCATCCTGAAGGACCTCATGCGGGACAAGGAGATCGGCAAGCGCTTCGTGCTGATCGCCCCCGACGAGTACCGCACCTTCGGCATGGACGCCTTCTTCCCGAGCGCGAAGATCTACAACCCGCTCGGCCAGCAGTACGAAGCCGTCGACCGCGAGCTGCTCCTCGCCTACAAGGAGTCCCCGACCGGCCAGATGCTGCACGACGGCATCTCGGAAGCCGGTTGCACCGCCTCTCTGATCGCCGCGGGCTCGGCCTACGCCACCCACGGCGAACCGCTCATTCCCGTGTACGTCTTCTACTCGATGTTCGGTTTCCAGCGGACCGGCGACCAGTTCTGGCAGATGGCCGACCAGCTCGCCCGCGGCTTCGTCCTCGGCGCGACGGCGGGCCGCACCACCCTGACCGGTGAGGGCCTCCAGCACGCGGACGGCCACTCCCAGCTCCTCGCCTCGACCAACCCGGGCTGTGTCGCCTACGACCCGGCGTTCGGCTACGAGATCGCCCACATCGTCCAGGACGGCCTGCGCCGGATGTACGGCCCGGACAGCGAGGACGTCTTCTACTACCTCACCGTCTACAACGAGCCCATCCAGCACCCCGCCGAGCCGGCGGACGTGGACGTCGACGGCATCCTCAAGGGCATCTACCGCTTCAAGTCCGGCGAGCAGGGCGCCATCCCCGCGCAGATCCTGGCGTCCGGCGTCGCCGTGCCGTGGGCGGTCGAGGCCCAGCAGATCCTGGCCTCCGAGTGGAACGTCAAGGCGGATGTCTGGTCGGCGACCTCCTGGAACGAGCTGCGCCGCGAGGCGGTGGACGTGGAGCGCCACAACCTCCTGCACCCGGAGGAGGAGCAGCGCGTCCCGTACGTGACGCGGAAGCTCTCCGGTGCCGAGGGCCCGTTCGTGGCCGTCTCCGACTGGATGCGGAGCGTGCCCGACCAGATCGCCCGCTGGGTGCCCGGCACGTACCAGTCACTCGGCGCGGACGGCTTCGGCTTCGCCGACACCCGCGGTGCGGCCCGCCGCTTCTTCCACATCGACGCCCAGTCGATCGTGGTCGGCGTGCTCACCGAACTCGCCCGTGAGGGCAAGCTCGACCGCTCCGTGCTGAAGCAGGCGATCGACCGCTACCAGCTTCTCGACGTCACGGCGGCCGACCCGGGGGCGGCGGGCGGGGACGCCTAGGCGTCCCCGGGAACCGGATCCCCTCACCGGGGTCTGGACTCCGCTTCTTCGCTTCATCGCTTCTCGCGGAGGGTCTTACGGAGGGCGGCGGGCTATGGGCCCGTCGCCCTCCGGCGTTCTCGGGACGCGTCGGTCGTGCTGTGCGGTCGGGTGTCTTGCGCTGTGCGCGGTCGGGGCGTCTCGGGTGACGCACGGTCGGCGTCCTGGGTGACGCGCGGTCGGGCGTCTTGAGCAGTGCGCGGTCCGGCCCGGTCCGCGGCCACGTCCGGCCTCGTGAACGAGGGTGCTCGCGCGTGTTTCCTCAAGGAGCCCGTCCTCATCGCTCCTCGCGACGGCCACTGTGGGCCGGTCCGGGCTCTGTTTACCGAGTACCCGCATTCAGCTCTCCCAGACTTTGACTGCCCGGACGCGGTAGGGCGAGTCGGGGACCCAGGTGCCACCGCCCGGGTAGGTGTCGTACTCCCCCGTCTCCGCGCACTCCGCGGACTGATAGGTGGTGACCGGCCTGCCGGTGCGATTGGCGAGGGCCTGCGCGCTGCCCCCCTCCGGCAGCGCGACGCAGCTCTCGATGTCGATGTCCGACAGTTCGTACGTCCGCCGGACACCTTCGAACCCCGCCTTCTCCCAGAGGCAGAGCTCGCCCGGTCCGCAGTCCCGGAATGTCGGCGGGGCAGCGGCGGCGGTCGCGGTGGTGGTCGCAGCGGCGGTGGTGACAGCGGTGGTGGTGGTCGCAGCGGGCTTGGTCGCAGCGGCGGTGGTCGCTGGCGTCAGGATCACTGCGGCCAGGGCGGCTGCGGTGAGGGTGGCGGCCGCCGTGAAGGCGGTTGTGGCGGTAGTGGTCGCGGTGGCGGTAGTGGTCGCGGTGGCAGCAGTGGTCGCGGTCGCGCTGGCAGGCTTGGTCGTGCGCATCTTCTTCAACCCCCGTGTGCTGTGGCCCGGTTGTCACCGAGCGCCTGCCTGAACTGTGGACCGGGCAAGCGGAGCTTCGGAAGGGCTTTAAGGGTTGCGTCACCCTGATACATGAAAGCCCCCCAGGTTTTCCCTGAGGGGCTTTCCCTGACATCCGTAGTCAGACGGCCGTCGAGGTGCGTCGGCTGCGGGCGGACGCTAGATGTGGCCCACGCCCGCGCCTGCCTCCGCGTTGGCGCCACGCTTGGTGAGGAAGGCGACGAAGACGGCGACCACCGCGACGCCGGTGGCGACGAGGCAGGCCAGTCCCATGCCCGACATGAAGGTGTCGTGGGCGACCGAGGTGATCTGCTCGGCGACCGACGGCGGCGCCTTCGGCGGTACCGGCGCCACGCCGACCTGAACGGCCTCGGCGGCCTTGTCGAGGTTCGCCTCACTGAGCGGCGGCAGCTTCGCGTCCGCCCAGTTGCCCGCCAGGTCGCTGTCGACCTTGGAGGCCATGACGGCGCCGAGGACGGCCGTGCCGAGGCTGCCGCCGATCTGCATCGCGGCCTGCTGGAGACCGCCGGCGACGCCGGAGAGCTCCATCGGCGCGTTGCCCACGATGACCTCGGTCGCGCCGACCATGACCGGGGCGAGGCCGAGGCCGAGCAGCGCGAACCAGAGCGACATCGGACCGCTTCCGGTGTCCGCCTCAAGGGTGGACATGCCGAACATGGCGGCGGCCGTGAGCGCCATGCCACCGGCCAGCGGGATCCGCGGACCCACCTTGGTGATCATGGCTCCGGCCAGCGGCGAGCCGACGATCATCATGCCGGTGAGCGGCAGCAGGTGAAGCCCGCTGTCGACGGGGCTCATGCCGTGCACGTTCTGAAGATAGAAGGTGACGAAGAAGAGGCCGCCCATGAAGGCGATGGCCATGAGCACCATCAGGACCACACCGGCGGAGAGTGCCACCGAGCGGAACATGGCGAGCGGGATGAGCGGTTCGCTGACCCTCGTCTCCCATACGGCGAAGACCACAAAGCTCAGCACCGCCACGCCGATGAAGGTCCAGGTCAGACCATCGCCCCAGCCCCACTCGGGCGCCTTGATGAGCGCCCAGACCAGGCAGAACATGGCCGCCGAGAGCAGCAGGATGCCGAGGATGTCGAAGGACCTCGGGGCGTTCTCGGCGCGGTGGTCCTTGAGGATGAACAGGCCGAGCACCAGGGCGAGGACGCCGACCGGCACGTTGATGAAGAAGACGGACTGCCAGCTCACGTGCTGGACCAGGAGGCCGCCGAGGATCGGGCCGCCCGCCGTGGACGCACCGATCACCATGCCCCAGATGCCGATGGCCATGTTGAGCTTCTCGGCCGGGAACGAGGCACGCAGCAGACCGAGCGCCGCGGGCATCAGAAGGGCACCGAACAGCCCCTGGAGCACACGGAAGGTGACCACTAGGGCGATGCTGTCGGAGAGGCCGATGGCGCCCGACGCGGCGGCGAAGCCGACCACGCCTATCAGGAAGGTCTGCCGGTGGCCGAAGCGGTCACCCAGCTTGCCCGCGGTGATCAGCGCGACGGCGAGCGCCAGGAAGTAGCCGTTGGTGATCCACTGGACCTCCGCGAAGGTGGCGCCGAGGTCCTTCTGGATGGCCGGGTTGGCGATGGCCACGATGGTGCCGTCCAGGGCGACCATCATCACGCCGATCGCGACGGAGAAGAGCGTCAGCCAGGGGTGGCCGCGCAGCCCCTTGGCCGGGGTCGGGGCTGACGCCGGCTCGGGCGCCTTGTCCGCCTGTTCGACGGTGGTCTGACTAGTCATACCGCGAGATTAGTGACAGTGACTGACAGTTGACAAACCAATTCACTAGTCGGTAACTGTCACGTGGCTCACAGGTATGCTGAACTGCACAAAGAGGCGGAAAGAGGACCAAGGTGTGAACTCCGGACCGGGACTGCGGGAGCGCAAGAAGCAGCGCACACGGAACGCGCTCCTGCGCGCGGCGCTCGAACTCTTCACCACCAAGGGTTACGAGGAGACCACCGTCGACGAGATCGCCGAGGCGGTCGACGTCTCCCAGCGCACGTTCTTCCGGTACTTCGCGAACAAGCAGGAGGCCGTCTTCGCGGTCCAGGAGATGGTGGAGGCCCGGTTCGTCGAGGCGCTGCGCGAGCGCCCCGCCGACGAGGCGCCCCTCGTGGCACTGCGCGAGGCCGTGCTCGGCGCCTGGGAGGCGATGGGGCAGTCGATCGAAGAGGTCGTCCCCGTGGAGTTGCACATGCGCACTTACCAGATGATCGAGTCCACGCCGTCGCTGATGGCCCTCCATCTGCGCCACTCCATCGAGACCGAGGACGAGGTCACCCGGGTCATCGCCGAGCGCGAGGGGCTCGACATGGACACCGATCCACGCCCACGGGTGGCGGTGGCGGCGTTCAGCGGCGTGATGCGCGCGACGGGACGGCTGTGGGGCGCCGGTGAGGACACCAGCGTGGAGTCGATCCGCGCGTTGACCGAGCAGTACCTCGACCACTTGGGCCCCGCCCTGGCCGAGGACTGGCGGGCGCGGTAGCGGCGGGGGCCCCGGGCGCGGTAGCGACGGGCGATCCGGGGCGCGGGAGCAGGCCGTGATTCGGGGCGCGGCGGCAGTACGCGCCCCGGGGGCGCCGCGCCAGCAGCCCGCGATCCGGGGCGCTACGGCAGCCGCGCGATCCCGGGCCCGGCCTGAGCGGCGGGAACCGCCCCCGTAGGCATGGGAAACACACCCGACACGTACGAAAATCCCACTCGAACCCCAGTACGGCAGTTACTGAATTCGCGAACGCAGCGTGAGCGAGCCGGGGCAAAATGCGCCCGCTATGCCTCGATTAGCCTCCCGGAAACGTGATCTGTCTCACGCGATGCACGGTATGCATCACGATTCTCCTAGGGTGTCCCGCAGTGACTTCCTTCGACTCCTCACCCCAACTCAACGCCTGGCGCGCTCTCCTTGCGCTCGCGGTCGTGTTCGTCATGCTGGCGACGACGGGCTGGACCGCTGTGCGCAACAACAGAGGTGGCTCATCGCCCCTGGAAGCCGCGATCACCGCGTGGGAGCACGGGAGCATCGACGGGCGCGAACTGCCCGACGCGGATGCCCCCGCCGCTCGGCTCAGCCGCTTCTTCGCCTCGCTCGACAAGCGGCAGCGCGACCGGCTCGCCGCGCGCTACCCGCTGGCGGTCGGCAACATGAACGGGGCACCCGTTCAGCTCCGCTACCGCGCCAACCGCATCGCTCTGGGGCAGGCCCGCGAGATCGAGCACGACCGCATGCACGACAAGCGTCTCTCCCCGCTGGGGCAGCAGGAGGCCGAGCGCCGCATGAAGCGGTTCGGCGTCATGATGCGACCGGAGCGCCAGGTCTTCGCCTTCGATCCCATGGGCTCCGGACGTATGGCGGAAGTCTTCGGAGACCTCGACAAGGCCCGCCGCGTCTCCGTGGTGGTGCCCGGAGTCGACACCAATGTGCTGACCTTCGAGCGGACCTTCCGCAAGTACTCGGCGCCGGTCGGCATGGCCCAGTCGCTCTACCGCGCGGAGCACAAGGCGAGCCCACGCGCGCGTACCGCCGTCATCGCCTGGGCGGACTACACCGCGCCCGTCGGCATCGGGGTGGACGCCGCCACGGCCATGCGCGCGGAGAGCGGGGCCGTGCGCCTCGACTCGATGGTGCGTGGCCTGCCCGGCCGCTCCCCGGTCGCGCTGTACTGCCACAGCTACGGCTCGGTGGTCTGCGGCGTGGCCGCCAGGACCCTGCCGTCACGGGTGGCCGACATCGCGGTCGCGGGCAGTCCGGGCATGCGGGCCGAGAGGGCCTCGGAGCTGGGGACGAGGGCGCGGGTCTGGGCCGCACGGGACAGCGACGACTGGATTCAGGATGTGCCGTACATGGAGGTCGGCGGGATCGGCCACGGCGCCGACCCGGTGTCGGGCGGCTTCGGCGCGCGGGTGCTGTCCGCAGCCGGTGCGGAGGGCCACACCGGCTACTTCGAGCCGGGCACGGAGAGCCTGCGTAATTTTGCCGAAATCGGCACCGGCGCCTATGACGGTGTGCGGTGCGCGAGCCGGGACGACGCCTGCCGGGAAGGCATTTCCGGCGCGGCAGCGGCCTGACGCGCGTAGAAATCGATGGAACAGCGGGCCGCCGCAGGAGGGACGGAGGCGCGGGTGCCGCCTACGATAAGCCGCATGGGTGACGTACTGGCCGGATTTCATGCCGCCTGGGAGTTCGAGTCCGACTCCGTGCTCATCCGCTTCGAACGGGGAATCCGCACGCCGAAGCTCTTCCAGGCACTCGGTGAACGGCGTATCCCGCATGAGGCGATCGCGGCGGTGACTCTCTCCCCCGGCAGACGCGGGACCGTGGTCCTCCATGCCGTGCCGAGAGCGGGCGCCGATCCACTGATGGAGGCCGCGGCCGGCCAGCTCAAGGAGGGCTGCGACCCCTACCGCCTGGTGCTGCCCGCCGAACGGGAGACCCTCGCCGAGTACTACGCGGACGAGCTGCGCGCCCTGCTCAGGCCGGACGACGGCGAGCCCGCCGACGGCTATCTGGTGGCCCCGCCCGAGGCTCCCCTGCAGTTCAAGGCGTACGACGGAAAGGCGTCCTTCGACGGCAAGCAGGTCTCCTTCCGCTGGTTCTGGACGGGCGCGTCATCGGCGAAGTGGAAGGCGGGCGACCAGAGCTTCGCCGTCTCCGACCTGACCGGCATCGAGTGGCGCTCCCCGGAGCTCTTCGAGGGGCATCTGCGGCTGCTGCACCGGGACGGCTCGACGGCACAGCCCGGACAGGCCGACCAGGATCCGGCAGCCGTCGTCTTCGGCCTGGGCTACGGCCCGGTCCACGAATCGCTGCCGTTCGCCGCCTCGGTCCTCGCGGCGGTACGGACGTCCGGCCCCGCCCTGACCCCCGACGGCGTCAGCGCCACCACCGCGACCGTCGTCCGACGCGACCCGGCGGACATCGCCGACCGCATCCGCCACCTCGGCGAGCTGCACCAGGCGGGCCTGCTCACCGACGAGGAGTTCACGGCGAAGAAGGCCGAGCTGCTGGCGGAGCTGTGATCCGTGCTGCGCGGGGCCGTGGGTGCCGCACGGAGCCGTGGGTGCCGCGCAGGGCCGTGGGTCCGCCGCCGGTGCTACGAGCGAGGCCGCAGGCGCTCCACGCGGGACTGCGGTGATACCAGGGTATGAGGGGCATTCCAGCTCCCCGGTATGACGTCACGGGGCGGGCAGGGCGCATACGCTGATCTGGCCATGAGCAGCGCATCCTCCCCACCTCACGACCAGGAGCCCCGCCGTCCCGCCTCGGAGCCGGGCGGCCGCGGGGCCGGTGTCCGCCGGGCGGCGGCAGCGGTTGTCGAAGGCCTGCGGGCCGCGGGCGTCTCGCTCTCGACACCGGCCGAATCGACCACGCCACTGCTCGCCGACGCCCCCAAGCGCTGGGTGCGGCTGCTGCCCCAGGTGATCGCGCTCGCCTTCGTCGTCGTCCTGCTCCCGGTCACCGTGCAGGTGCTGACACATGACTACGGCGTGGGCGGCGGTATCGCCGGCGCCCTGGCCGTCGCCCAGTCCGCCCCGCTGTTCCTCGCGATCACCCGGCCGCTCCCGGCCTGGTGGATCGTGATCACGGCGGACATCATCGGCGCGATCGTCACGATGTCGGCGAACGCCGGGCGCCCGGCCCCCTGGACCCCCATGATCGTCGTGGGGTATGTGGTGCTCTGCTGCGCGCTGTCCCTGCGCGAGAGCCGTCGTACGCTCCTGGGCATCTGGCTGGTCACGGTGGTCTCCGGCCTCGTGCTCGGCGCGTTCAGCGGCGAGGGAAGCCAGGACACCAGCGTGCTGCTGATCGTGCTGAGCGGTTCCGTGCTGCTGCTCGGCACGCTGCTGCGTGAGCGCGGCGACGCCAGACGCCGGCTCGTCGAGCAGGAGACCATCAGCGAGGCCGAGCGCGCCCAGCGCACGCTCCTCGAGGAACGCGCACGCATCGCCCGCGAGTTGCACGACGTCGTCGCCCACCACATGTCGGTGATCACGGTCCAGGCGGACTCCGCGCCGTACCGGCTCGACGGGCTCCCGGAGGCCGCACGCGAGGAGTTCGGCAGCATAGCGGCGAGCGCCCGCGAGTCCCTCACGGAGATGCGGCGCCTGCTCGCGGTACTGCGCAGCGAGGGCGCACACGGCGAGAAGGCGCCCCAGCCCGGCCTCGACCGGCTGCCGCACCTGGTCGAGGCCACGGTGCGGGCCGGTATACCGATCGAGATGTCCCGACCCGAGCTGGCGATCCTGAGACAGCTGGCCGACGTGTCCCCGGCCGTGGACCTGTCCGCCTACCGCATCGTGCAGGAAGCCCTGTCGAACGTGATGCGCCACGCGCCGGGCGCCCGCACGAGCGTCACGGTCAGCCTCGACGACCAGTACCTCCTGGTCCTAGTCGTCAACGGCCCCTCCGCGGAGCCGCCCGCCCCGCTGGAGGGCAGCGGTACGGGCCACGGGCTCGTCGGCATGCGCGAGCGCGTACGGTTGGTCGGCGGCACGGTCGACGCCGGGCCGCTGCCCGACGGCGGCTTCCGCGTCGCCGCCCGGCTCCCCCTGCTCCCGAAGGGCTCCGGCACCACATGACCATCCGCGTGATCATCGTCGACGACCAGAACATGGTGCGCGCGGGATTCGCCGCCCTGCTGGCAGCGCAGAGCGACATCGACATCGTGGGCGAGGCGGCGAACGGGCGGCAAGGCATCGAGGTCAGCCGGAGCACCCACCCCGATGTGGTCCTGATGGACGTCCGCATGCCGGAGCTGGACGGACTCAGCGCCGCCCGCGCCCTGTTGGACCCGCCGCGCGGAGTGGTGCATGTCCCCAAGGTGCTCATGCTCACCACCTTCGACGTCGATGACTATGTGTACGAGGCGCTGCGCGCCGGAGCCTCCGGCTTCCTGCTCAAGGACGCGCCGCCCACCGACCTGATCTCGGCCGTACGCGTGGTGGCCTCCGGCGAGGCGCTGCTCGCCCCGTCGGTGACCCGGCGCCTGATCGCGGACTTCGTCAAGCAGCGCCCCGCGCCCCGCGCGTCACTCCGGCTCAACGGCCTGACGCCACGTGAGACCGAGGTACTGGTCCTGATCGCCCGCGGCCTCTCCAATCAGGAGATCGCCGAGCGCCTGGTACTGGCCGAGCAGACGGTGAAGACCCACATCGGCCGTGTGCTGAACAAGCTGGACCTGCGGGATCGCGCCCAGGCCGTGATCTTCGCCTATGAAGCGGGCTTGGTCACACCCGGCGAGCAGTAGCCTCACCCCTCTCCCACACCCCCTACTGCGGTAGCACTGGCGGGCTGCACCGCATACCCCGGTATCACCCCGGAGTTGGCTCCCCGGTGTGACGTGCCGCCGATCACTGTCTCCCTACCTTTCGCTGCGTCAGGCCACTGGCGTCACGGAACGGGGAGGGAGACCGGCCATGCGGCTTCGGTCATGGAAGGCTCGGAGCAAGAGGGCGCTCATCGCTGTCGCGCTGACGACGACAGCGGTGACGGGCACGGCGGGCTGGGCCGTCGGCAATGAGCAGCAGCCGCTCACGGGCCCGCCGCCGGGAACGAGTTCTTGGCGCGCGGACCACCCCTGGGGGGTGCGTCTCCCGGACCCCGCCGACGCCTCCCCCGCCGAGATCGCCGTGTTCTTCGCGTCGCTGAGCGACGGCCGTCGCGAACAACTGACGGCCCGGCACCCTTCGGTGGTCGGCAATCTTGACGGCGCTCCCACCACTCTGCGGTACGAGGCCAACGCCATCTCCCTCCGCGCCGAGCGTGCGCGCGAGCAGTCCCGGTCCACCGACCCGGATCTCAGCGCGCAGGACCGCGAGCGCTCGCGCGCGCTGGTCGCCCGCTATGCCGAACTGCTCGCCCCCGGCCGGCGGATACTGGCCTTCGACCCACGCGGGCGAGGACAGATCGCCGAGGTGTACGGAGACCTGGCGGAGGCGCGGCATGTCTCCGTCGTGGTCCCGGGCTCCGACATCGACCTGCACTCCTTCGACCGCGCCAAGGACAGGTACGGCACGCCTGCGGGTATGGCCCGCTCGTTGCGCGCGGCGGCAGGTGAAGGCACTGCCGTGGTGGCCTGGGTGGGGTACACCACCCCGGTCGGCATCGGCCCCGACGCCGCCACGGGCCGGCTCGCCGAGGCGGGCGCACCCCGCCTGACACGTTTCGCCCAGGGCCTGACGGCTGCGGGCGCTCCTAGGCCCGCCCTCTTCTGCCACAGCTATGGCTCGGTGGTCTGCGGCCTCGCCGCGCCCCGGCTGCCCGCGAGGGACCTGGTGGTGCTCGGCTCCCCCGGCATGCGGGCGGACAGCGTGGCCGATCTGCACACCCGGGCCCGGGTCTGGGCTGCCAAGGACGACAGCGACTGGATCGGCAAGGTGCCGAACGTCGAGCTGTTCGGCCTGGGCCACGGCGAGGACCCCACTGCCCCCGGATTCGGCGCACGGTCCATCCCCACCGAGCGAGCGGAGGGCCACACCGGCTACTTCGCCCCCGGCACCGACTCCCTCCGGGCCTTCGCCCGCATCGCCGACGGACCCGACACCGCCGGTGAAACCCCCGACAGCACCCGAATCAACGGAGCACGGACATGAGCCTCCCCGTTCTGAGCGACGAACACGGACAGCGCGCACACCCCGGTTCACGTGAGCACATCGGTTCAGGCCTGCCCAGCCCCCGTAGCCCTGGCCCGGGCCGGGGCCTGGGCCAGGGCCATGATCGCGACCGTGGCCGTGGCCGAGGCCGTGGCGCCAGCCGAGGCCGTGGTCTGCCCTGGCTGCGTGCCCTGCGGAAAACGGCGACCAGCATCGACGCCAAGACCCCGGCCCACCGCGACCGGGCCATAGACGGGCTGCGCGCCCTCGCCCTGCTCGCCGTGCCGACGGGGCACTGGCTTCTGGGCGGCTTCACACTCGACTCAGGGGGCGCGCTGCACAACGCGAGCCCGCTGGCCTCGTTCGGCTTCCTCGCCCCGCTGAGCTGGGTGCTCCAGATGCTGGGCATCTTCTTCCTCGTGGGTGGCTACGCCTCGGCGCTCTCCTACCGGCGAGCGGTCGCGCGCGGCGAGTCGACCGGAGGCTGGCTGCGCGGGCGGGTGGCCCGGCTCGGGCGGCCGGTGCTCGGGGTGACGGCGGTCTGGGCCGCGCTGATCCCCGTGCTGTACGCGGCGGGTGTGCCGGGCACGACCCTGCGCACGGCTTCCACTCTGGTCATCCAGCCCCTGTGGTTCGTGGGCGTCTACACAGTGGTCACGGCTCTCACGCCGTGGTGCATACGGGCCACGGAGCGGCTGGGCGCCTGGGCCGCGCTGCCCCTGCTTGGTTCGGTCGCACTCGTCGACTTCCTGCGCTACGGACCGTTCGCGGAGTCCACGCCCCCCTGGCTGAGCCTGCTGAACCTGCTGCCGGGCTGGCTGTTCGCCTATCAACTGGGCGTCGCCTGGGGCGAGAAGAGGCTGGGCGGGCGGGGCGCCTGGCTGCTGCTCATCGGGGGCGCCGCACTCTTCGCCGCGCTGCTGCTCGCCTTCGGCTATCCGGCGTCGATGGTCGGCGTCCCCGGCGAAACCCGTACGAACTCCCATCCGCCGTCGCTGCTGGTCCTCGCCCTCGCCGCCGCGCAGAGCGGCGCGGCGATCCTGCTGCGGGACCGCATGGCCGCGCTGCTCCGCAGGCCCGCCCKGTGGGCGCCGGTCGTCGTGATCAACCTCTCGGCGATGACGATCCTGTGCTGGCATCAGACGGCACTGCTCACAGCGGCCGTGCCCGGCTCGTTCCTGGGGGCGATACCGGGGCTGACCACCGGCCCCGACACCTTCGGCTGGATAGCCGCGCGGGTGGCCTGGCTGCCGGTGCTCGCGGCACTGCTGGTGCTGATAAGCCGGTATGCCCGTGGCTTCGAGGCCCCGTGGCGGCGAGCGTCGCACGCACGCCGGGCGCTCGCGGGCCTCTTGGCGGCCGCCTTCGCCGCCTTCGCGCTGGGGCTGACGTGAGCACTTGGCCTGGCCGGAGCGCTGGACCGGGCCAGGCTCGGGCCGGCTTCACGGGAAGCAGGCCCGAGCGCGAAAGTGCCCGCCCCTCGCACCCCGGAGCGGTCACTCCCATCCAGAGCGGTCACCCACCACCCAGAGCGGTCACCCACCATCCAGAGCGGCCACTCGCCATCGAGAGCAGCCACTCGCCTTCAGTGCGGTCACGCTCCATCCGACGAGGCCACCCACCATTCAGCGTGGTCACCCACCATCCGGCGAGGTCACTCGCGGCCCGCCGAGGTGTAGGTCATGTCGGCATAGCGGTCACCCGCGACGGCGGCGGCGATCGGGGAGAGGAGGGCGAGTTCGTCCTCGGTGAGGGTGATGCGCGTGGCGGCGGTGTTCTCCTCGACGCGGGTGCGCTTGCGGGTGCCGGGGATGGGGATGACGGGCAGGCCGTGGACCGCGCCCTGCTGCTGGACCCAGGCGAGGGCGACCTGGCCGAGGCTCGCGCCGTGTGCGTCGGCGACCGTGCGGACGGGGTCGAGCAGGGCCGCGTTGGCGGCGGCGTTGTCGCCGGTGAAGCGGGGCTGCTGGCGGCGGAAGTCGCCCTGGTCCAGCTCCTTGTCGGCGTTGACGAAGGCGCCGGTGAGGAAGCCGCGGCCGAGCGGGGAGTAGGGCACGAGGGCGACGCCGAGGCTCGCGGCGGCGGGGACCACGCCCTTCTCGATGTCCCGGCTGAAGAGCGACCACTCCGACTGAACGGCGGCGATGGGATGGACGGCATGGGCGGCACGCAGTTCGGGGCCAGTGACTTCGCTGAGGCCGAGGTGCTTGACCTTGCCCGCGGTGACGAGCTCGGCCATCACGCCGACCGTCTCCTCGATGGGGACCTGGGGGTCACGACGGTGCATGTAGTAGAGGTCGATGACGTCCGTGCCCAGGCGGCGCAGGCTGGCGTCGACGCTGGCGCGGATGTAGTCGGGGGAGTTGTCGATGCGCCGCTTCGTGGGTTCGGCCGGGTCGATGGTCAGGGCGAACTTGGTGGCGAGGACGATCTCGTCGCGGTGCGCCTTGAGGAAGGGGGCGAGGAACTTCTCGTTCTCACCCATGCCATAGACGTCGGCGGTGTCGTAGAAGGTGACGCCCAGTTCCAGGGCGCGGTCCAGGGTGGCGCGGGCCTCGTCGGCGTCCGTGGGGCCGTAGGCGAAGCTCATGCCCATGCAGCCGAGGCCCTGGACGCCGACCTCGGGGCCGTCGTTGCCGAGCCGGGCTGTGGTGATGTTCTGGGTCATCGGTGTTCAGAGCCTCTCCGACGCCTTGCGGGCGCCCGCGTAAGTATCGATCTTGCGGTCGAGGACGGCGAGGGTGTCCTGCAACTCGGCTATGCGGGTGCGGACGTCGCGACGGGTCTGTTCCAGGAGTTCCTGGCGGTCGGCGAAGGTGTGCTCGCCTTCGCGGACGAGTTCCGCGTAGCGGACCATGTCGGCGACGGGCATGCCGGTGAGGCGGAGCTTGCCGACGAAGGCGAGCCAGTCCAGGTCGCGGTTGCGGTAGCGGCGCTGGCCCGTGTGGGAGCGGTCGATGTGCGGCATCAGGCCGATCCGCTCGTACCAGCGCAGGGTGTACGCCGTCAGACCGGTGAAGTCGGCGACCTCGCTGATCGTGTAGTGGTCCCGGCCGTTCGGGCGCGGGTGTCCCGGGTCCTGGGCACAGATCCGGGCTCCGGCCCTGGTGGGGGCTGGTGCGGGCGTGGTCTCCATCACCGTCATGTCCCTCACGCTAGAACCTTGGAGTGCACTCCAAGCAAGCGGATTCGGAGGAAAACGTGAGTTGTCTCGTTCCTTGGTCGTCCGATCGGGCCCACCCGGCCGTCCGCGGTCCCCCGGCACGGGCCCACCCGGCACAGGCCCACCGGGCACAGGGTCCGCCCGGCACAGCCCACCTGGCAC
>NZ_JASKYR010000369.1:0-8676 GCF_041028215.1 Streptomyces flavofungini | reverse complement strand
CTCTCGTACTGCTTCAGGTGGTGCGCGGTCCGGGGCGGGGGACGGCCGCGGGCCCCCCCCCCCCCCCCCCCCCCCCCCCCCCACCCCGGGCCCTGTGGTGTCGGTGGCGACACCACAGGGCCCGGGGTACCCGGCGAAACGCCGGTCAGACGGGGTCAGGCCTTGACGCCGACGAGTTCGTAGCCCGCCTCGTCGACCGCGGCGCGGACGGCTTCCTCGTCGAGCGGGGCGGCGGAGACCACGGTCACCAGGCCCGTGGCGGCCACGGCCTCGACGGAGCCGACGCCCGCGAGCTCGGAGAGCTCGGAGCGGACGGCTCCCTCGCAGTGGCCACAGGTCATTCCCGTCACCTCGTACACCGTGGTGACGGCACCCTGCGGGGTCTCGGCGGCGCCGTCGCCGTGGCAGGAGCCGCTGGGGGAGCAGCAGGAGCCGGTCGTCTCGGACGCGGCCTGCGGGAGCTCGGTCTGGGCGCTCATGTCGTTCTCCTCGGAAGGCGTGTGTACGTGTGCGGCGTAACGTGCGGAAGGGTGCCCGGCAGTCCCAGGCACCTCCCGACACTACGGAGACTATACCCCTAGGGGGTATTTCTCAACGAGAGGGGGGCGCGTCAGTCCCGGCGTCCTCTGTTGCGGGGGCGGGCGGCGACCCAGGCGCGGACCGTGTCCGCGTACCAGTAGGGCTTGCCGCCCTCCACGTGGTCGGGGTCGGGCAGCAGCCCGTGCTTGCGGTAGGAGCGCACGGTGTCGGGCTGCACCTTGATGTGCGCGGCGATCTCCTTGTACGACCAGAGCCTTCGGTCGGTCATAGCGGCACCTCCTTGCGTGCGCGCCCAGGGCGGCCGGGTATGGCCACGGGGGAGCCGGGCGCGGCGCGCGGCGATCACTCAGCCTGTGCCCGGTGAACGACGGTGCGTGACCACGAGTGGGCGGCTGTCGTCCGGCTGTGACGCAAGACCCGCGTACGCGAGACATGTGTGACAGGAAAGGGGTCTTTGTGACAGAAGTGACGCATCCGCCGCGGGGGAGGCGCCGGAAGCGGACCCGAGCGGTCTCAGGCGCCGCAGGAGCGGAGGAAGGCGCGGGTGCGGCGGGCGATCGGCAGCGGCTTGTCCGGGGCGCACGGGTACATGTCCTGCTCCACGATCGCGAAGAGCTCGACGCCGAGCCGCTGGGCCGCGGCGAGCACCGGTTCGAGCGCGGGCACTCCGGTCGGCGGCTCGCACATCACCCCGCGGGCCACGGCGGGCCCGAACGGCACCTCCCGCGCGCGCACTCCGGCCAGGATCTCGGGGTCGACCTGCTTGAGGTGCAGATACCCGATGCGCTCGCCGTAGGTCTCGATGAGCTTGACGCTGTCGCCGCCGCAGTACGCGTAGTGGCCGGTGTCCAGGCAGAGCGAGACGAGGTCCGGGTCGGTGGCGTCGAGGAAACGCGTGACGTTCTCCTCGGTGTCGATGTGTGTGTCCGCGTGCGGGTGCACCACGACGCGCAGGCCGTAGCGCTCGCGGACCTCGTGGGCGAGCCGCTCGGTCTGCGTGGTCAGTTCGCGCCACTGTCCGGGCGTCAGGACGCGGTCCTCAAGAACCGTTCCGGTCTTGTCGTCGCGCCAGAACGAGGGGATGACGACGAGGTGCCCGGCGCCCATCGCCTGGGCGAGCGCGGCGTTGTCGGCGACGTGCGCCCACGTCTTCTCCCAGACGGCGGGTCCGTGGTGCAGTCCGGTGAAGACCGTGCCGGCCGACACCTTCAGGCCGCGGCGGCCCGTCTCGGCGGCCAGCTCCGCGGGGTCGGTGGGCAGATAGCCGTACGGGCCGAGCTCGATCCACTCGTACCCCGAGTCGGCGACCTCGTCGAGGAAGCGGCGCCAGGGGACCTGCTGCGGGTCCTCGGGAAACCACACGCCCCATGAGTCGGGCGCCGAACCGATCCGGATGCGAGACAGCGTCGTCATGCCGGTCAGCCTCCAGGCGGCATCGGAAGAGTGTCAAGCAGTAGTCCGAATGTCAGGACAAAATGTTGACAGCGTTCCCGGGGCGGGATTAGACCTGGGGGCACACAAGAGATGGGCCCGGCGAAGGGACGCACAGGGTGAGTGATCCGTACGACGTCATCACCATGGGCCGCATCGGGGTGGACCTCTATCCGCTTCAGGCGGGGGTGCCGCTCGACGAGGTCACCTCGTTCGGAAAGTTCCTCGGCGGCTCCGCGAGCAACGTCGCGGTCGCCGCGGCCCGTCTCGGCCGCCGCGTCGCCGTCGTGACGCGCACCGGCGAGGACCCCTTCGGGACCTATCTGCACCGCGCGCTGCGGGAGTTCGGCGTCGACGACCGCTGGGTGAGCGGCGTCTCCGGGCTGCCGACGCCGGTGACCTTCTGCGAGGTCTTCCCGCCGGACGACTTCCCGCTGTACTTCTACCGGCTCCCGAAGGCCCCGGACCTGGAGATTCACGAGAGCGAGCTCGACCTCGGCGCCATCGCCGCGGCGCGGATCTTCTGGATGACCGGTACGGGTCTGTGCGCGGAGCCCAGCCGTTCGGCGACCCTGGCGGCGCTCGGCGCGAGGTCCGCCCGTCCCGAGGGCGGGACCACCGTCTTCGACCTCGACTGGCGTCCCGTGTTCTGGGGCGACCCCGCCGAGGCGCGGACGCACTACGCCGCCGCCCTCGCGCATGCCACCGTCGCCGTCGGCAACCTCGACGAGGTCGAGATCGCCACGGGGTGCCGGGAACCGGACCGGGCGGCACGGGCGTTGCTCGACGCCGGGGTCGAGCTCGCCGTGGTCAAACAGGGGCCCGCGGGGGTGCTGGCGATGAACAGGGCGGGTGAGGTCGCCGAGGTGCCGCCGCTGCCCGTGAAAGTGCTGAACGGGCTGGGGGCGGGGGACGCCTTCGGCGGGGCGCTGTGCCATGGGCTGCTGAGCGGGTGGGAGCTGGAGCGGACCGTGCGGTACGCGAACGCCGCGGGGGCGATCGTGGCGTCCCGTCTCGAATGCTCTTCCGCCATGCCTTTTGCCGGCGAGGTCGCCTTGGCGGTGGATGCGGGGGCCGTTCTGTGAGCGCCGCCGGTCCGGGTGGACGGTCCTGGGGCTCTGCCCCGGACCCCGCTCCTCAATCGCCGGAGGGGCTCCATTTGGTCGATGTGCGCGCGCTTGCCCGGGTGCGGGCCCGGCGGCCCGAGGCCATCGGGGAAGCCGCTGGTCGGCGGGTGCGGCGGCCGCTGGTCGGGGGGAGTGGGCGGCTCATGATCATTGCCGCCGATCATCCGGCCCGGGGGTCCCTCGGCGTCGGTGACGATCCGTTCGCCATGGCCGACCGCGGCGATCTGCTCGCCCGGCTCTGCCTGGCGCTCGCGCGGCCCGGGGTCGACGGGGTGCTCGCCAGTGCCGACATCCTGGACGACCTGCTGCTGCTCGGCGTGCTCGACGGCAAGGTCGTCATGGGGTCGATGAACCGCGGCGGGCTCGCCGGGGCCGCCTTCGAGATGGACGACCGGTTCACCGGACACCGGCCGGAGGACCTGGCGCGGCTCGGATTCGACGCGGGCAAGCTGCTGCTCCGCGTCGACCACGACGACCCGGGGTCGCTGCGCACCCTGCACTCCGCCGCGCGCGCCGTCGACGCCATGGCGGAGCGGCGGCTGCCGGTCTTCGTCGAGCCGTTCCTCAGCCGCCGCGACGCGGCGGGGCGCCTCCGCAACGACCTGAGCGCCGGGGCCGTCTCGCGGGCCATCGCCATCGCCTCCGGGCTCGGCGGTTCCTCCGCGTACACCTGGCTGAAGGTTCCCGTCACCGAGAACCCCGACGACATGGCCCGGGTGATGGAGACCTCGACGCTGCCCGCGGTGCTGCTCGGCGGTGACGTGGGCAGCGGCGCGGGGGACGCGGACGCCGCGTTCGAGAAGTGGCGGGGCGCGCTGCGGCTGCCGACCGTGCAGGGCCTGGTCGCGGGCAGGGCGCTGCTCTATCCGCCCGACGGCGATGTGGCGGGAGCGGTCGACACCGCCGTAGGTCTGCTCTGACGGGGCAGGAGAGGCTCGGGAGGCCCACATGACGTACGTACCGAAAGGGAGTGCGAGCGATGGTTCGTACGCCCTCGACATCGGCCCCGAAAGGGCGGGGTGGGCCTACTCCGCGCTGCGGGTGGTCGAGATCGCGCCCGGCGGAACGCACTCCTTCACCACCGGTGGGAGTGAATGGATCGTACTGCCGCTGACCGGCGGCTGTACGGTGCACACGGAAGACGGGATCATCGAACTCCTGGGCCGCGCCAGCGTGTTCAGCGGAGTCTCCGACTTCGCCTACGTGCCGCGCGACGCCCGGATCCAGATCGCCTCCGGCGTGGGAGGCCGCTTCGCCCTGGCAGGAGCGAAGTGCGAGCGTCGACTCCCCGCCCGCTACGGCCCCGCGCCGGAGGTACCCGTGGAGCGCCGGGGCAGCGGCACCTGCGCCCGCGAGGTCCGCAACTTCGCCTCCGCCGACGCCTTCGACTGCGACCGCCTCATCGCCGTCGAGGTGATCACACCCGGCGGCAACTGGTCCTCGTATCCGCCGCACAAGCACGACGAGCACCGTCCGGGCGTCGAGGCCGAGCTTGAGGAGATCTACTACTTCGAGATCGAGGCGTCGCCCGAGGGGCGTGACGGGTTCGGATATCAGCGGGTTTTCCCCTCCCGCGAGGGTGGTACCGACGTTCTTGCCGAGGTCCGCAGCGGCGACGCCGTGCTGGTGCCCGACGGGTGGCACGGTCCTTCCGTCGCCCAGCCGGGGCACGCGATGTACTACCTGAACGTGATGGCGGGGCCCGGCGAGGAGAGGGAGTGGAAGATCTGCTTCCACCCCGACCACACGGAGGGATATCGATGACGGGGACTCCGGAGCGTCCGGCGGGCCGGGTCCGGCTCACCACCGCGCAGGCGCTCGTGCGCTTCCTGGCCGGGCAGTTCACCGAGCGGGACGGCGTCCGGCAGCGGCTCATCGGCGCCACCTGGGGCATCTTCGGGCACGGCAACGTGGCGGGGATCGGCCAGGCGCTCGTGGAGTACGCCGAGGAGATGCCGTTCCACCAGGGCCGCAACGAACAGGCCATGGTGCACGCCGCCGTGGGGTACGCCCGCCAGTCCGGCAGGCTCGCCACCCACGCCGTCACCACCTCCATCGGCCCCGGCGCCACCAACCTCGTCACCGGCGCCGCCCTCGCCACCGTCAACCGCCTGCCCGTCCTGCTGCTGCCCGGCGACACCTTCGCCGCCCGGCCCGCCGACCCGGTCCTCCAGCAGCTCGAAGTGCCCTACGCGGGCGACGTCTCCGTCAACGACTGCCTGCGGCCCGTCTCCCGCTACTTCGACCGCGTGACCCGCCCCGAGGCCCTGATCCCGGCCGCGCTCACCGCGATGCGCGTGCTCACCGACCCCGTCGAGACCGGTGCCGTCACCCTCGCCCTGCCGCAGGACGTGCAGGCGGAGGCGTACGACTGGCCCGAGGAGTTCTTCGCCGAGCGGGTGTGGACCGTACGCAGGGCGGCGCCCGACCCGCGCGAGCTCGCCGAGGCGGCGGACCTGGTGCGCGCGGCCAGGCGCCCGCTGATCGTCGCGGGCGGCGGCGTCCACCACAGCGCCGCCGAGGACGCCCTGCGCGCCCTCGCCGACGCCACCGGCATCCCCGTGGCCTCCACCCAGGCGGGCAAGGGCGCACTGCGCTTCGACCACCCGGCGGACGTCGGCGGCATCGGCCACACCGGCACCGCGCCCGCCAATGAACTGGCCCGCGCCGCCGATCTGGTCATCGGCGTCGGCACCCGCTACACCGACTTCACCACGGCGTCGGGCACCCTCTTCGAGGCGCCGGACGTGCGCTTCCTCAACCTCAACGTCGCCCCCTTCGACGGGCACAAGATGGCGGGCGCCACCTTGATCGCCGACGCGCGCGCCGGGCTCGAAGCGCTCACGCGGGAACTGGCGGACCACCGCGTCGAGCCCGGCTTCTCGCTCGACTACCGGGGCGACAAGGCGCGCTGGGAGCAGCGCGTCGACGCGGCCTTCCTCGCGGACGAACCGGATGTGCGCCCCAGCCAGACCCAGGTCCTCGGAGCGCTCGACGAGGTGGTGGACGACGCGGACATCGTCATCAACGCCGCCGGTTCGCTCCCCGGCGACCTGCACAAACTGTGGCGGGCGCGGTCGGCCCGGCAGTACCACGTGGAGTACGGCTACTCCTGCATGGGATACGAGATCCCGGCGGCGATCGGTGTCGCGCTCGCCGCACCCGGGCGGCCGGTGTGGGCGCTGGTGGGCGACGGCACGTATCTGATGAACCCGACGGAACTCGTCACGGCGGTCCAGGAGGACATCCCCGTCAAGGTCGTCATCCTCCAGAACCACGGCTACGCCTCCATCAGCGGGCTCTCGGCGACGGTGGGCGGCGAGCGGTTCGGCACGGCCTACCGGTTCCGGGCGCAGGACGGCACGTACACCGGGGCGCCGCTCCCGGTCGACCTGGCCGCCAACGCGGCCTCCCTCGGCATGCGGGTCATCCGCGCGAAAACCGTCCGTGAGCTGCGCGAGGCCCTGCGGGAAGCGCGCGGGGCAGACCGTCCCACATGTGTCTATGTGGAGACGGAAACGGCAGACACAGTGTCGGGCCCGCCCCCGGCACAGGCGTGGTGGGATGTGCCCGTGGCCGAGACGGCGACCCGGGTGTCCGCGGTCGAGGCCAGGGAAGAGTACGACCGGCACGTCACTGCCCGACGCCGCCACCTGTGAGAGTAGGGATGCTTGTCATGACGAAGACCGTCAACCACTGGATCGGTGGCAAGCCCGTTGAGCGAGCCGCGGGCGCGTCCGGCGCGTACGGACAGGTCACCGACCCGGCGACCGGCGCCGTCACCACGCGGGTCGCCTTCGCGGACGTGGCCGAGGTCGACGCGGCCGTGGCGGCGGCCCGTGAGGCCTTCGCGACCTGGGGGACCTCCTCGCTCGCCAAGCGCACCGCGATCCTCTTCTCGTTCCGCGCGCTGCTCGACGCCCACCGCGACGCGATCGCCGAGCTGATCGTCGCCGAGCACGGCAAGGTGCACTCCGACGCGCTCGGCGAGGTCGCCCGCGGCCTGGAGATCGTCGACCTGGCCTGCGGCATCACGGTGCAGCTCAAGGGCGAGCTGTCGACGGAGGTGGCGTCCCGCGTGGACGTCTCCTCGATCCGCCAGCCGCTGGGCGTGGTCGCGGGCATCACCCCGTTCAACTTCCCCGCCATGGTGCCGATGTGGATGTTCCCGCTGGCCATCGCGTGCGGCAACACCTTCGTGCTGAAGCCGAGCGAGAAGGACCCCTCGGCGTCCATGAAGATCGCGGAGCTGCTGAGCGAGGCGGGGCTGCCCGACGGCGTCTTCAACGTCGTGCACGGCGACAAGGTGGCCGTGGACCGCCTCCTTGAGCACCCGGACGTCGCGGCCGTCTCCTTCGTCGGCTCGACCCCCATCGCCCGCCACATCCACGCCACCGCCTCCGCCCACGGCAAGCGCGTGCAGGCGCTGGGCGGCGCCAAGAACCACATGCTGGTGCTGCCCGACGCCGACCTGGACGCGGCGGCCGACGCCGCGGTCTCGGCCGCCTACGGCTCCGCGGGCGAGCGCTGCATGGCCATCTCGGCCGTCGTCGCGGTCGGCTCCATCGGCGACGAGCTGGTGGGCAAGATCAAGGAGCGCGCCGAGAAGATCAAGATCGGCCCCGGCACCGACCCGTCCTCCGAGATGGGCCCGCTGATCACCGCGGCCCACCGCGACAAGGTCGCCTCGTACGTCACGGGCGCCGCCGCCGAGGGCTGCGAGGTCGTCCTGGACGGCACCGGCTACACGGTGGAGGGCCACGAGAACGGCCACTGGATCGGCCTCTCCCTCCTCGACCGCGTCCCGACGACCGCGAAGGCCTACCGGGACGAGATCTTCGGCCCGGTCCTGTGCGTGCTGCGCGTGGACACCTACGAGGAGGGCGTCGCCCTCATGAACGCCTCGCCGTTCGGCAACGGCACCGCGATCTTCACCCGGGACGGTGGCGCCGCCCGCCGCTTCCAGCTGGAGATCGAGGCGGGCATGGTCGGCGTGAACGTGCCGATCCCGGTGCCGGTGGGCTACCACTCCTTCGGCGGCTGGAAGGACTCCCTCTTCGGGGACCACCACATCTACGGCAACGACGGCACGCACTTCTACACGCGCGGCAAGGTCGTCACCACGCGCTGGCCCGACCCCTCCGACGCGCCGGCCGGAGTGGACCTGGGCTTCCCGCGCAACCACTGAGTGAGCGAGGCGCCACGGCGCGTGCGGCGAGGCCGTCCGGATACCGGACGGCCTCGCTTCTTTTTTGACGCCGCCTTTGCGGTTCCCGTGCACACCGTGCAATCCGGGCAGTGAAGGTGTTCGCATCCATATGCCTGTGAACACAAGGTCAACAAGATATGTCGTCTACTCATTGCTACCCACCCGCGCAAACTCTTGGGAAAGCCAGGCGACTTGGGTCCGCGCCGAGCTGCGGATTCCGTAGGTAAATGACCGTTGACGTTCCGGTTATCGCCGGGGTTCGATGACGCGCCGGGAGCCGCAGAAAGACGCTCGACAGCCTTCGGAGGCGATAGGGCTCCCGCCGCAGCACCTGCCGCACGAGTCGATCGGAACCGCGCTGTATGACCG
>NZ_JASKYR010000368.1:0-8435 GCF_041028215.1 Streptomyces flavofungini | reverse complement strand
GGCGCAGCCCGTCCGGCGTTGAGGGGCGGCGGGGCCCGCAGGGCGGTGCGGGCCGAGCCGGGAGCGGCCGCTACAAGGCCACGCCAAGCAACGCGTCGACGGTCCGCGACACCACCCCCGGCGCCCCCTCATCCGTACCGCCCTCGGCGGCCTGCCGGGCGGCCCACCGATCCACGGCGGCCAGCGCCGCAGGCGCGTCCAGGTCGTTCGCGAGAGCCTCCCGAACCTCCTCGACGAGCGCCTCCGCGGGCGGCCCGTCGGGACGGGACACCGCCGCACGCCAGCGCCCGAGCCGCTCGACGGCCTCTTCGAGGACCCCGTCCGTCCACTCCCAGTCCGCGCGGTAGTGATGCGCGAGGAGGGCGAGCCGGATGGCGGCCGGGTCGACCCCGGCCCTCCGCAGCTTCGACACGAAGACGAGATTGCCCTTGGACTTGGACATCTTCGCGCCGTCGAGACCGACCATGCCGGCGTGCACGTACGCCTTGGCGAAGGGGTACTCACCGGTCAGGGCCTGCGCGTGCGAGGCCCCCATCTCATGGTGCGGGAACGCGAGGTCGGAGCCGCCGCCCTGCACGTCGAAGCCCATGCCGAGGTGGTCGAGGGCGATGGCCACGCACTCGATGTGCCAGCCGGGGCGCCCCCGCCCGAGACTGCCGCCGTCCCAGCTCGGCTCACCCTCGCGGGCGGCCATCCAGAGCATCGGGTCGAGCGGGTTCTTCTTGCCGGGCCGCTCGGGGTCGCCGCCGCGCTCGGCGGAGAGCAGCTTCATGGCGGCGGCGTCGAGCCCGGACACCTCCCCGAAGTGGCTGTCGGACTCCACGGAGAAGTAGACGTCGCCTTCGAGGTCGTAGGCGGCGCCCAGCTCCCTGAGCCGTTCGACGAGCGGCACGATGCCGGGTATCGCCTCGACGGCTCCGATGTAGTGCTGCGGCGGCAGCAGCCGCAGCGCGGTCATGTCCTCACGGAACAGAGCGGTCTCGCCCTCGGCGAGCTCGACCCAGTCCTTTCCGTCGCGGTTGGCGCGTTCCAGGAGCGGGTCGTCCACGTCGGTCACGTTCTGGACGTAGTGAACCTGCCGCTTGGTGTCGAGCCACACGCGCTGCACGAGGTCGAACGCGTTGTAGGTCGCCGCGTGACCCATGTGGGTCGCGTCGTACGGAGTGATGCCGCAGACGTAGATACGGGCGACGGGACCGGGGTCGAGGGTGACGAGTCCGCCGGTCGCGGTGTCGTGGATCCGGAGGTCGCGGCCCTTGCCAGGAAGGGCGGGGACCTCAGAAGCGGGCCAGGCATGCATGCCTTGAGCCTAACCGGACGGAGCGTCCGTATACGAGTGGGGATCAAGGAATGGGGCAGACGGCCGAGAAAGAACCCCGCGAGACGCTGCGAGGAACCCCCGCGAGGCACCGCGGACAACCCCCACGAGGCACCGCGAAGGACCTCCCACGAAGCGCCGCGAAGACCCGGCGCACACCCCGCCCGGAGACCGCGAGGAGTCCCCGCCCGGACACCGCGGAGAGCCCCCGCCCGGACGCCGTGAAGAGCCCCCGCACGCACGGCTACACGGGCGGCCAGGGAATCGCGGGCCACTCCCCGGACGGCTCCGGATGACGGCCGGATTCCAGCAGCGCCGCCACGCGCGCGCGTAGTGCCTCCGTCTCCGCCTCGGTGATGAGGACGGCGAGCCGCTCGGCGAGGGCGGCGCCCTCCTTGAGCGCGTCCCGCAGGCCCCGCAGCACCTCGGTGGCCTCCTCGGTCAGGGGCTCGCCCGCCCAGCCCCAGAGCAGCGTGCGCAGCTTGTCGTCGGCGTTGAAGGTGACGCCGTGGTCGATGCCGTAGAGGACGCCGCCGGAGGCCAGCAGGTGGCCGCCCTTGCGGTCGCCGTTGTTGATCACGGCGTCGAGCACCGCGAGCCGCCGCAGCCGGGCGTCGTCGGCGTGCACGAGCAGCGCGGTGCGGTCCTCGTCCACTTGCGCGCGCCCGATCGCCTTCCAGCCCTCCTCCGGCTCGTCGGCGTCGACCAGGGCGAGCAGTTCCTCGTCCCCGGAGGCCTCGATCCAGAGCTGGCACATGCCCTGTCCGTAGGGCCCGTCGCGCAGCACGGTGGGCGGTACGAGGTCCCAGCCGGTGGCCCGGGACACCTCGTACGCGGCGACCTCGCGCTGCGCGAGCGTGCCGTCGGGGAAGTCCCACAGGGGCCGCTCCCCCGCGACCGGCTTGTAGACGCAGGCCGCCTCCTGGCCGTCGTGGGCGACCGTGCAGTACAGCACCGCGTTGGAGGCCTCGCGGATCTGCCCGCGCACGGTGAGCTCCCCGTGGGTGAGGAGCGTGACGGGGTCGGTGGTCACACGCCCCGCCGGTATCCGTTCTGACGCGGGCATACGTGTCCTTCCGGGTCGAGCGGGAGGCTGCACAGCGGGCACGGCGGGCGGCCCGCGTTCACGACGTCGAGGGCGCGCTTGGCGAAGGCACGGGCCTGGGCCCCGGTGAGCCGGACGCGGAGCATCGGCGGGCCGTTCTCCTCGTCCTGAAGAAGCCTTTCCTCGGCTTCCGCCAGGTCGTCCTCGGAGTCGGCGTCCAGCTCGACGAGCGCCTGCGCCTCGACGATCATCCGTTCCTGGTCGCCGTCCCAGGCGAGCGCCATGGTGCCGACGCGGAACTCCTCCTCCACGGGGGAGTCCAGCGGGGCGCTGTCGGCGACCTCGGTGGGCGCCACGGCCGGCACCGCGGCATTGCCGCCGCTGCGGCGCACGACCTCGTCGAGGAGCTCCTCCATGCGCTCGGCGAGGGCGGCGACCTGGGTCTTCTCCAGGGCGACGCTGGTCACCCTGACGCCCGCGGAGGCCTGCAGGAAGAACGTGCGCCGTCCCGGGAGCCCGACCGTTCCCGCGACGAAACGCTCCGGGGGGTCGTAGAGGAACACCTGACGGGACACGACCTGGCTCCATGGGATCGACTGCGGGGTACGGATGCCGCACCGGCTCCGGCGCGGCGGCTGAACGGGTCAGGGGACCTGCTGCAACCGCTTCACCCTACTGCGGCTGACGATCACGGTGCGCCCGCACCGCCCCCGACCGTCGCGTCGCTTCCCGGCGGCTCCTGCCGGGGCGCGAGCGACGCGAAGTCGCCGGTGTCCCCGAGGCGTACGAGGAAGGGCCGCAGCCGCGTGTACCGGATGACGGTGACGGAGCAGGGCTCCACGGAGATGCGCTGGAAAAGATCCAGGTGGAGCCCGATGGCGTCGGCGACGAGTGCCTTGATGACGTCCCCGTGCGAGCACATCAGGTAGGTGGCGTCCTCGCCGTGGTCGCGCCGCACGCGCGCGTTCCACTCGCGCACCGCCTCGGCGGCGCGGGTCTGCATCGCCCGCATGGACTCACCGCCCGGGAAGGCGGCGGCGGAGGGGTGCTGCTGGACGACCTCCATCAGCGGCTCGTCGGCCAGCTCGGCGAGCTTGCGGCCCGACCAGTCGCCGTAGTGGCACTCCCCGATCCGGTCGTCGGTGTGCGGCTTGAGGTCCGGGCGGGCCGCGAGCAGCGGCGCGACGGTCTCGCGGCAGCGCTGGAGCGGGCTCGTGACGACCTCGGCCAGGGGTACGGGCGCGAGCCGGTCCGGCAGCGCGGCGGCCTGTGCGGCACCGCGCTCGTCGAGGGCCACGCCGGGGGTCCACCCGGCGAGCAGACCCGCGGTGTTGGCGGTGGAGCGTCCGTGCCGGACGAGGATCAGCGTGGGCATACGGACAGCCTAGATCCTGCCGTCAAACACCCCCGGACGCGTCGAGCGGGTGCAAGGTCCGGGATGGCTGGGAACACTGCATTGCATGATCGTCGACTGTGCCATCTACCGCGAAGGCCATCGGAGCGAGGGGCCCCTGGACTTCTCCGACGCCCTGGACGAGGCGCGCGCCACGGGGGACGCGTTCGTCTGGATCGGTCTGCACGAGCCGACGGAGGCGGAGTTCGAGAAGGTCAGCGAGGAGTTCGGGCTGCATCCGCTGGCCGTGGAGGACGCCCTCAAGGCGCATCAGCGGCCCAAGCTGGAGGTGTACGACGACTCGCTGTTCATGGTGCTCAAACCGGTCGTCTACGAGCCGGACAGCGACACCGTCTCCTCCGGCGAGGTCATGATCTTCGTGGGCGACTCCTTCGTGGTGACCGTCCGGCACGGCGAGGGCGCCCCGCTCGGCGTCGTGCGCCACCGTCTGGAGGCGGAGCCGGAGGTGCTCAGGCACGGCCCGACCTCGGTCCTGTACTCGATCGCCGACGCCTCGGTGGACCACTACCTGGAGGTCGCCGACGAGCTCCAGGCCGACCTGGAGGTGCTTGAGGCGGAGGTCTTCTCGCCGGACGACGGGGGCTCGCGGCACACGGCGTCGCGGATCTACACCTTCAAGCGGCAGATCCTGGAGTTCCGCCGGGCCACGGGCCCGCTCGCGCTGCCCGTGGCCCGGCTCTCCGGAGCGGGTCCCTTCGGCCCGTCGGTGCCGTTCGTGGACGAGACGGCGCAGCCCTTCTTCCGGGACGTCAACGACCACCTGACGCGCGTCAACGAGTCGGTGGAGGGGCTCGACCGGCTGGTGTCGGACATCCTGTCCGCACATCTGGCGCAGATGAGCGTGCGCCAGAACGACGACATGCGGAAGATCTCGGCGTGGGCGGCCATGGCCGCGGTCCCCACGATGATCGCGGGCGTCTACGGCATGAACTTCGACCACATGCCCGAGCTGCACTGGGTATGGGCCTACCCGGCCGTGATCGCCCTGATGGTCGTCCTCGAAGTGGTCCTCTACCGCATGTTCAAGCGCCGCGGGTGGCTGTAGTCCGCGCCGGGCACGCGGTGGCGTCAGGCGAACTCGGGGGCCGCCGCCGCGGGGCCGCCGAGGGCGTCGCGCCGCTCCGGCGGGGCCAGCGAGACCATCCGCCGCCAGCCGCCGGCGCGCTCGTACGCGTACATGGCGTGGATGCCCGCGGCGAGCACGCCCCGCTTGGCGGCGGGCCAGCCGAGGACCCGGCCCATGTGGTCCATCACGGCGAGGCTCACGTCGCGGTAGACGCGGATCTCGGCCAGCGCGCACTCGCGCAGCGTGCGCTGGATCGCCCGGCCGTGCCCGGCGGCGGCCAGGCGCAGCAACTCCTCGTGGCAGTAGGCGAGGTGGTTGTCCTCGTCGGCCGAGATCATGCGGACCGCGCGGCCGACGTCCGGGTGGTCGGCGAAGTACTTGAGCAGCAGCCGCATCTGTTCCGACGCGCGCTGCTCGGTGACCCTGCTGTGCGCGAGATACGTGATGACGTCGCGCGAGGTGAGCTGCTCGTCGGCCTTCAGCTTCTCGTGGGCGAGGCCGATGCCGTGCTGCTCCAGGAGCATGGTGTAGTCGGTCTCAGGGGGTACGTCGACCGGGCGCAGACCGCGCTTCTTCAGCAGCGCGCGGAAGATCCTGCCGTGCTTGTCCTCGTCGGCGCCGTGGCGGCTGATCTTCGGAGCGAGGGCCCGCTCAGCCTCCGGGACGAGGGCGGCGATCCGGCCGTTCTCCCAGCCGCCCTGGGCCTCACCGCTGGCGGCGATCGAGCAGAAGAGCCGGAACGACTCGTCGTTGGCGAGGATCTCCTCGAAGACACTCCTGGCCGAAAGCATCATTGGCACCTCCATGCCCCTGTGCGTGGACGTCCGCAAAGAAACAGTCAAGTGCGCCGACGGCGACCGGGCAACAGGTGGCGACGGACAACTCGGCCGAACGTGGGACGGGCGGGGTGCCGACGGCCGTAACCGCGGGGCCCGTTGAGCGTTGTTCCGAGTGACGGCCGTGGCGGGGAAGACCCCCCGAGCCCCCACCACGGCCGCGAAAGAACTCACCTTGCACGTACGCCTGGTTGCGTCTTGTCGTGCGCCTTGATCGTGCGTCTTCTCGTACGTCTTGGTGCTACGCCAGACCGGCCCGCTCGGCGGCCTCCGTGCCCGCCCGCAGGGCGGCGATCCGCTCGTCCAGGGTGAAGCCCGCGGGGGACAGCGTGAGCGTGGTGACACCGGCGTCGGCGTAGGCCCGCATCCGGTCGGCGATGCGGTCCACCGAGCCGAGCAGCGTCGTGGAGTCGATGAGCTGCTGCGGCACCGCTGCCGCCGCCCCCTCCTTGTCGCCCGCCAGGTACTTGTCCTGGATCTCGGCGGCCTCCTTCTCGTACCCCATCCGCCGCGCGAGCTGGTTGTAGAAGTTCTGCTTGCGGCTGCCCATGCCGCCCACGTACAGCGCGGTGTAGGGCCGGAACATGTCGGCGAGGGCGCCGACCTGCGTGTCCTCGCCGAGGGCGAGCGGCAGCGTCGGGACGACGTCGAAGCCGTCCATGGTCCTGCCCGCCTTCTCGCGTCCGGCGCGCAGGTGCCGCAGCGCGGTCTCCTCCAGGTGCTCGGCGGCCGGGAAGATCAACAGGGCTCCGTCGGCGATCTCGCCGGTCTGCTCCAGGTTCTTCGGGCCGATCGCGGCGATGTACAGCGGGATGTGCTCGCGCTGGGGGTGGACCGTCAGCTTGATGGGCTTGCCGGGGCCGTCGGGCAGGGGCAGCGTCCAGTGCTCGCCCTCGTAGGAGAGGCGCTCGCGGGTCATGGCCTTGCGGACGATCTCGACGTACTCCCGCGTGCGGGCGAGCGGCTTGTCGAACTTCACGCCGTACCAGCCCTCGGAGACCTGCGGGCCCGAGACGCCGAGGCCGAGCCGGAAGCGGCCGCCGGAGAGCGAGTCGAGGGTGGCCGCCGTCATCGCGGTCATCGCGGGCTGGCGGGCCGGGATCTGGAAGATGGCGGACCCGATGTCGATGCGCTCGGTCTGCGCCGCCACCCAGGAGAGCACCGTCGCGGCGTCCGAGCCGTAGGCCTCGGCGGCCCAGCAGACGGCGTAGCCGAGCTTGTCGGCCTCCCTGGCGACCGCGAGATTGTCCGCGTCCATCCCGCCGCCCCAGTAACCGAGGTTGATCCCGAGCTGCATGGCCGATCCCCTAACCGCTGTACTCATGAGTAACGTCCCTGTGCCGGGGACTGTAGCGCGCGGGGCCGGTATTCGTCAGGGGCGGAGGGTGCGCGGCGCGGAGGGGCGCGGGTGCGGGTGCCGTGCGGCGCGGGTGCGGTGCGGGTGCGGCGCGGCGCGGTGCGGCGCGGCGCGGTGGCGTGGCGGCCGGTTCGGGGTGACGGGGTTCTCCACAGTCGATGGTTTGTCCACAGGCCCGCCCGCGGGCGGGGCCCGGTGAGTAATCTCAGCGCCCATGGAGCAGAGGCATCTCGGCCGGACCGGCCTGCGCGTGTCCCGGATCGGACTCGGCACCCTCACCTGGGGGCACACCGAGGAGACCGACGCCGCCGATCTTCTGAAGGTGTTCTGGGAGGCGGGCGGCACGCTGGTCGACACCGCTGATGTGTACGGGGACGGCGAGGCCGAGTATCTGCTCGGGCGGCTGATGGAGCGGCTCGTGCCCCGGCGTGACCTGGTGATCGCCACCAAGGCGGGCAGTGTGCCCGACCCCGAGCGGCGCTTCGACGGCTCGCGCGGCCATCTGCTCGCCGCCCTCGACGCCTCACTGGCCCGCCTCGGCACGGACCACGTGGATCTCTGGCAGCTCCACGCCTTCGATCCGGGTACGCCGATCGACGAGACCCTGCACGCTCTCGACGTCGCGGTCGGCAGCGGGCGGGCGCGCTACGCGGGCGTCTCGAACTTCTGCGGCTGGCAGCTCGCCAAGGCCGCGACCTGGCAGTTGGCGGTGCCGGGCGCCCGCACCCGCATCGCGGGCACCCAGATGGAGTATTCGCTGCTCCAGCGCGGCATCGAGCGCGAGGTGCTGCCCGCCGCCCTGGACCTGGGGGTGGGCCTGCTGCCCTCGTCGCCGCTCGGCCGCGGTGTGCTCACGGGGAAGTACCGCAAATCCACCCCGGCGGACTCGCGCGGCGGCTCCGACCACATGGCGCCGTTCGTCGCGCCGTATCTGGACGACGCGGCGGCCCGCATCGTCGACGCGGTCGCCACAGCCGCCGACGGCCTCGCCGTGAGCCCCCTCCAGGTCGCCCTCGCCTGGGTCCGGGACCGCCCGGGAGTGACGGCACCGATCGTCGGCGCGCGCAACGCGCAGCAGCTCACGGCCGCGTTGTCAGTGGAGACCCTTAGTCTTCCTGACGAGATCTGCCAGGCGCTCGACGATGTGTCGGCGCCCGTGCACCGCTATCCCGATCACGACTGGAGCACGCTGTGAGTACGGAACCCGCCGCCGCGGAGCAGGCGGACCCGCCCGGCACGGAGCAGGCGRASMCGCCMCCSATGGCWCGGGCGAAGGCTCGGGCGACGACACGGGCCAAGGGGACTCCGACGGCAGCGCCGAGAAGGCCGAGTTGTCCGATGCCGAGATCGAGCTGGCCGCGCAGCGTGAGTTGCGGGAGCGGATCGAGCAGCGGAAGGC
>NZ_JASKYR010000367.1:0-8140 GCF_041028215.1 Streptomyces flavofungini | reverse complement strand
CCACGGCATTGGCCGCGGTGGACCGCGAGGGCGCCAGCGTCCGGCTCGCCGGGTGCTGTACGCCGGTGCCGCCCGACGCCATCACCGCCTTCGCCGTACGCGGGGGAGTCGTGACCGTCCACCGCGTCGGCTGCCCCTCGGTGGAGCGCATGAAGGAGGTGGGGCGCGCGGAGGTCGGCGTGCGCTGGGGGGACACCGCCGAGTGCCGGGTCACGCTGACCGCCGAATCGTTCGGCCGTGCGCATCTGCTCGCCGACCTGACCGAAGCGATCGCCCTGGAAGGCGTGGCGATCATCTCCGCCACCGTGGAACCGCCGACCCAGCAGCGCGTCCGGCACACGTACACGCTGCAACTCCCCGACGCGGCCCTCCTGCCGGGGCTGATGCGGGCGATGCGCGCGGTGCCAGGGGTCTACGACGTGAGCCGCGCCCAGCATCCGGCGGCAGCGGCCCACTGAAGCGCGCCCACCGAAGAGGCAGACCCACTGAAGAGAGCCGCCCTAGCGGCCCCACCGGTCTCGCGCGGGTCAGGACGGTGACTCGTTCGGGTGGCCCGGCGCGCGCCGCCATCGCCCCTGGACGCCCGCGCTGATAGCGGTAGGCCATGCTGCTCACCGCCCGGACCACGGCCACCCGGCCGAAGGCCCTCCGCACCCCTCGCATCGCCGCCGCCCTCGTCACGGCGACCGTCTCCGCCGCCCTCGTCGCGGCGAGCGCCCCCGCGCCGGTCGCCCCCCTCGGCATCGGCGACCCGCTCTTCCCTCACCTGGGCAACCCCGGGTACGACGTGGCGTCGTACGACATCGCCTTCACCTACCGGGGTGACAACCGCAAGCCGCTCGACGCCGTCACCGAGATCGACGCCCGCGCCACGCAGGCCCTCGACCACGTCAATCTCGACTTCGCGCACGGCAAGGTCGGCGCCGCCGAGATCAACGGCAGGGCCGCCCGCTTCACCACCAGCGGCGAGGACCTGGTCCTCACGCCCGCCGAGCCGATCAGGCCCGGTGAGCGACTCCGGATCACCGTTCGGCACACCAGCGACCCGGTCTCGGGCAAGGACGCCCAGGGCGGCTGGCTCCGGACGTCGGACGGGCTCGCCATGGCCAACCAGGCCGACGCCGCCCACCTGGTCTTCCCGTGCAACGACCACCCCGCCGACAAGGCGATGTTCACCTTCCGCATCACCGCCCCCAAGGGACTCACGGCCGTCGCCAACGGGCTGCCGGTCGCCGAGCCCCGGCACAGCGGCTCCACCACGACCTGGGCGTACCGCACCCACCACCCCATGGCGACCGAGCTGGCCCAGGTGTCGATCGGCCGGTCCACCGTGGTGCACCGCGAGGGCCCGCACGGCCTGCCCGTACGCGATGTGGTGCCCACCAAGGACCGCAAGAAGCTGGAGCGCTGGCTGAAGAAGACACCCGGCCAGATCGACTGGATGGAGAAGAAGGTCGGCCGGTACCCGTTCGAGGCCTACGGCGTCCTCATGGCCCAGGCCAAGACGGGCTTCGAGCTGGAGACGCAGACGCTGTCCCTCTTCGAGGAGCAGCTCTTCACCCTCCCGCAGATCCCCGCGTGGTACGTCGACGCGATCATGGTGCACGAGCTGGCGCACCAGTGGTTCGGCGACAGCGTGAGCCCGCGGACCTGGTCCGACCTCTGGCTCAACGAGGGCCACGCCACCTGGTACGAGGCGCTCTACGCCGAGGAGAACGCGAAGCGCCCCCTGAAGGACCGGATGCGCGAGGCCTACCGCCGCTCCGACGGCTGGCGCGCCGCGGGCGGACCGCCCGCGCGGCCGAACAGGCCCGCCCCCGGCAAGAAGATCAGCATCTTCCGGCCCGTGGTCTACGACGGCAGCGCCCTGGTGCTCTACGCGCTGCGCCAGGAGATCGGGCACGAGGCCTTCGAGCGCCTGGAGCGCCAGTGGGTCCGCGTCCACCAGGACGGCAACGCGACGACCGCCGACTTCGTGCGGCTCGCCTCCCAGAACGCCGGGCGTGACCTGGAGGGATTCTTCGACGCCTGGCTGTACGGGAAGAAGACGCCGCCCATGCCGGGGCACCCGGACTGGCGCAAGGGGACCAAGGACGGGAAATAACCCGGATGACGAGACGGGCCGTGCCGTGCAACCATCTTCAGGTCGACGGCGCGAGCCCGGCCCGGGAATCTCCGGGCGGTCTCGGACGTTGTCGACTGTGACGGATCACGCATCCGTCCGCATTCCCATCGACGTATCGACGTAAGGATCCAATGACCTCCTCTTCTTCCCCTTCCCAGGACGCACAGAGCTTCGCGCAGAACTACCCCGAAGGTCTTCGGGCCGATGCCCTGATGGAAGAGGACGTCGCCTGGAGCCACGAGATCGACGGAGAGCGTGACGGCGATCAGCTCGACCGCTCCGAGCGCGCGGCCCTGCGCCGCGTCGCGGGCCTCTCCACCGAGCTCGAGGACGTCACCGAGGTCGAGTACCGGCAGCTCCGCCTGGAGCGCGTGGTCCTCGTCGGTGTCTGGACCTCCGGCACGGTCGACGATGCGGAGAATTCCCTCGCCGAGCTGGCCGCCCTGGCCGAGACCGCGGGTGCGCTCGTGCTCGACGGCGTCGTCCAGCGCCGCGACAAGCCCGACCCGGCGACGTACATCGGCTCCGGCAAGGCCCTCGAACTGCGGGACATCGTGCTCGAAACGGGCGCCGACACCGTCGTCTGCGACGGTGAGCTCAGCCCCGGCCAGCTCATCCACCTCGAAGACGTCGTCAAGGTCAAGGTGGTCGACAGGACCGCCCTGATCCTCGACATCTTCGCCCAGCACGCCAAGTCCCGGGAGGGCAAGGCGCAGGTCGCCCTGGCCCAGATGCAGTACATGCTGCCGAGGCTCCGCGGCTGGGGCCAGTCGCTCTCCCGGCAGATGGGTGGCGGCGGCGGTGGCGGCATGGCCACGCGTGGTCCCGGTGAGACCAAGATCGAGACGGACCGGCGACGGATCCGCGAGAAGATGGCGAAGATGCGCCGGGAGATCGCGGAGATGAAGACGGGCCGCGACATCAAGCGCCAGGAGCGCCGACGCAACAAGGTGCCCTCGGTCGCCATCGCCGGTTACACGAACGCGGGCAAGTCCTCGCTCCTCAACCGCCTCACAGGCGCGGGCGTCCTGGTGGAGAACGCGCTGTTCGCCACCCTCGACCCGACCGTGCGCCGGGCCGAGACGCCCGGCGGCAGGCTCTACACCCTGGCCGACACCGTCGGCTTCGTGCGGCATCTGCCGCACCACCTGGTCGAGGCGTTCCGCTCCACGATGGAGGAGGTCGGCGACTCCGACCTGATCCTGCACGTGGTGGACGGCTCGCACCCGGTGCCGGAGGAGCAGCTCGCCGCCGTGCGCGAGGTCATCCGCGACGTGGGCGCGACCGACGTGCCCGAGATCGTGGTGGTCAACAAGGCGGACGCGGCGGACCCGCTGGTCCTCCAGCGGCTGCTGCGGAACGAGAAGCACGCGATCGCGGTCTCCGCGCGCACCGGCGCCGGAATCGACGAGCTGCTCGCGCTCATCGACGTCGAGCTGCCGCGGCCCGAGGTCGAGATCGAGGCCCTCGTTCCGTACACCCACGGCCAGCTCGTCTCGCGGGCGCACGCCGAGGGCGAGGTGCTCTCCGAGGAGCACACGGCCGAGGGCACGCTGCTCAAGGCGCGGGTGCACGAGGAGCTCGCCGCGGAGCTCAACCCGTACGTTCCGGTGGCGCGCTGAGCGCACCCCGCAGCCGTCGTAGCCGTCTGACGGCAACCGCTTGAAAGCGGCGAAGGCCCGCCCCTGCGCGAGGGGCGGGCCTTCGTGGTCGTGGTCGTTTCTACCGCGAGCCGTACTTCTCGCTCATCATGTCGTAGACCTGCTCGGCGCCCTGGCCGAGCTGCGGACCGGCGAGCCAGGTGTTCTCGGCCGGGCCGATCGAGGTGTTCGACACGAGCTTCGTCTTGCCGTTCACCATGCGGAACCAGCCGCCGCCGGAGGAGCCGCCGGTCATCGTGCAGCCGATGCGGTACATCGTCGGCAGGGACGGCGACAGCGAGAGGCGTCCCGGCTTGTCCACGCACTTGTGCATCATCAGGCCGTTGTAGGGCGGCGCGGCCGGGTAGCCCCAAGCGCCCATCGAGCTCACGCTCCGCGTGGCCGGAGCCGAGAAGTCGACATCGAGCGCGTTGCCGACGGTCTCCTCCAGGGACTTGCCGCCCTGCTCCGGCTTGACGTGCATGACGGCGTAGTCGTACGTGGCACCGGCGCCGCCCGTGGGGCCGCCGTTGTCGATCCACTCGTTGGAGGTCGAGACCCAGTCCGCCCAGTACTGGCCGTAGGGGGCGATCTCCTGCGGAGCTGCGTTGCCCAGCTCGGCCTCGGACTTGCCCAGGTCGTTGTACGAGGGCACGAAGGCGATGTTGCGGTACCAGCCGCCGTTCTTGCCCGCGTGCACGCAGTGGCCGGCGGTCCACACCAGGTTGGACTTGCCGGGGTGGCGCGGGTCCTTCACGACGGTGCCGGAACAGACCATCGAGCCCCCGGGGGCGTCGAAGAAGATCTTTCCGACCGGTGCGGCGTTCTCGTGGTACGGCGTCTTCTCGGGCTTGGCGCGGACCGGCGTCGGCTCGGGGTCGGTGGCACCCTGGTCGGCGGCCGCGTCCTTGGAGGCGATCGTCTTGTTCGGGTCCTTCGCGTCCTTCATCCGCTCGGGCTTCCACAGGCCCTCGATGACCGGGTTGACGAACTCACTCGCCTCGCGCAGCCACTTGTCCTTGTCGAAGTTCTTCCAGCCGCCGTTCTCCCACGTGTCCGGGTCGATGCCGTGTTCCCGGAGCTTGTCGGCGAGCCCGCCGGGAAGCTTGCCGTCGGAACCGGAGCCGGAGTCCGAACCGGAGTCGGTCCCCTTGGACGCGGCGGCGTTCGAACCCCCGGCCTTGTCGTCGCTGGGGCCGCAGGCCGTGGCGGTGAGCGCCAGGGTCGCGGCGAGCCCGGTGGCGGCGAGTGCGACGCGCCGCCCACGGCTGCGCGCGAAGGGCGCGCGAGTGGAACGCATGGTGCAGATACCCCCGTTGGAACGTGTGATTGCCATGTACTTGTCACATATCGGCCGGGATGCCCGGCCGGGACACCGGGCCGATGTGACACCTCACTATGCCTGTGAGACTGAGGACGAACGGCGGCGGGGTCGTGAAGGTTTGCGGCGACCCCGCCGTCGTACGCCGTGCGAGAGGGCGGACGGCGAGCCGACCGCTACTGGTCGGCGAACTTCTTGCTGACCGCGTTGTAGATGCCCTTGGCCTCCTTGCCGAAGCGCGGTCCGGCCAGCCATCCGGCCGTCACCGGGCCGATGGAGGTGTTCGACACCAGCGCGGGCTTGCCGTCCTGGCCCGGGGCGACCCAGCCGCCGCCGGAGGAGCCGCCGGTCATGGTGCAGCCGACGCGGTACATCGTCGGCTCGGACTTGCTGAGCGAGAGCCGCCCGGGCTTGTCGGCGCACTGGAAGAGCTGCTGGCCGTCGAAGGGCGGCGCCGCCGGGTAACCGGTCGCCGTCAGGGACTTGATCCGCGGCACGGCAGGGGCGTTGAAGTCCACCGGGAGCGCCGAGCCGACGGTCTCCTCGAGCGACTTGCCCTCGCTGCCCTTCTCGGGCTTCACGTGCATGACCGCGAAGTCGTAGGGAGCACCGGCGCCGCCCGACGGGCCGCCGCCCTCGATCCACTGGTCGGAGGTCTGTGCCCAGTCGCCCCACCAGACGCCGTACGGGGCGACTTCTTCCTTGGGGGCGTTCTTGAGCTCGGCGGCCGGCTTGCCACTGTCGTTGTACGAGGGGACGAAGATCATGTTCCGGTACCAGCCGCCCTTGGCGCCCGCGTGCACGCAGTGGCCCGCGGTCCACACCATGTTGGACTTGCCGGGGTTGGCCGGGTCCTCGACGACGGTCGCGGAACAGACCATCGAACCGTCCGGGCCGTCGAAGAAGAGCTTGCCCGAAGCGGGCGCCCGGTCGTGGAACGGCGCCTTCACCGCGGCCGCCTCCACGGGCTCCGGCGTCGGGTCGGTGACGCCCTGGTCACCGGAGATGTCGTTCTCCTCGACGCCCCGGTCCGGGTTCTTGTCGGCGTCCCGCATCCGGTCCGGGTCCCAGAGGTCCTTGATGATTGGGTTGACGAACTCGCCGGCCTCGCGCAGCCACTTGTCCTTGTCGAAGTTCTTCCAGCCCCCGTCCTTCCACTTGTCCAGGTCGACCCCGTGCTCCTTGAGCTTCTCCTTGAGATCGGCCGGGATCTGGAACTTGTCGCCGTTGCTGTTGTCGGCCTGCTCCGACGACGCGTCACCACCGGCGTTGTCCTCGCTGGGGCCGCAGGCCGTGGCGGTCAGCACGAGCGCCGCGCCGAGCGCCACAGCGGCCGCCACGGGGGAGGTGCGGGCGCGGGCGCGTCTACCGCTCCGTGCGGTGAAGAGCGGACGTATGGGTCGCATCGTGAGATTCCCCCTGGGCCTCGAAAAATGGAACAGAAGTGCTGGTCATCCCGGGTGTGCGGACACCCGTCGCCGCCGCCGCGGGCCCCCCGGTGGCCGGGAAACGCCGCGTGCCTCTGGCCGATGAACGGCCCCCACACTATGCCGGTGCCGTTGGGGACTGCCGACAGCAGGGCAACGGTTCCGCAACGGCAAGATCTTCCGATTGCCCCGTGCCCCGACCGGGTGCGCCGTCGTTGATACGTACGGGGGAGCAGCGGTCTGCGTTCATCCCCATGTCAACTTGCGCGTCCGTCCAGGCACTTGGGGCTCTCCGGAGCCGCCCGGCCGGTCGCGCTCGTCCCCAGCGGGAGGACCAACAGTCGTGGCCGTGATCGAGCCCGCGGCGGCGTCCGCGGAACCTTCCGGAACGCAAGCGCCCCCGGCGACGCAGCCCCCGCCGCGGACGGAGCCCCCGGCGCAGCGGGAGGCCGTGCGGGAAGCCGCGCAAGAGGCCGGACAGGAAGGCATCCTGCGACGCCAGTCCGCGCGCGAGTCGGCCGCGCGGACCTATGCGCGCGCCCTGCCGATCGTCCCCGTGCGGGCGCGCGGCATGACCATCGAGGGCGCCGACGGCCGCCGCTATCTCGACTGTCTCTCGGGCGCCGGGACCCTGGCCCTCGGCCACAACCACCCCGTGGTGCTCGAAGCGATCAGGCAGGTCCTCGACTCGGGGGCGCCGCTGCACGTCCTCGACCTGGCGACGCCCGTGAAGGACGACTTCACGACCGAACTGTTCCGCACCCTGCCGCCCGGCCTCGCCGAGCGCGCCCGCGTCCAGTTCTGCGGACCCGCCGGGACGGACGCGGTGGAGGCGGCGCTGAAACTGGTCCGCGCGGCCACCGGGCGCGACGGCATGCTGGCCTTCACCGGTGCCTATCACGGGATGACCGCCGGAGCGCTGGAGGTGTCCGGCGGCGCGCCGAGCGTCCGCGTCGCCCGCCTGCCGTATCCGCAGGACTACCGCTGCCCGTTCGGCATCGGCGGAGCGAGCGGCGCCGAACTCTCCGCCCGCTGGACGGAGAACGTCCTCGACGACACCAAGTCGGGCGTCCGGACCCCCGCGGGCATGATCCTCGAACCGGTCCAGGGCGAGGGCGGCGTCCTGCCCGCCCCGGACGGCTGGCTGCGCCGCATGCGCGAGATCACCGCCGCGCGCGGCATTCCGCTGATCGTCGACGAGGTGCAGACGGGGGTCGGGCGGACCGGGGCCTTCTGGGCCGTCGAACACAGTGGCATCGTGCCGGACGTGATGGTGCTCTCGAAAGCGATCGGCGGCAGCCTGCCCCTGGCCGTGGTGGTCTACCGCGACGACCTCGACCTCTGGCCCCCCGGCTCCCACGCGGGCACGTTCCGCGGCAACCAGCTCGCCATGGCCGCGGGCGCGGCGACCCTCGCGTACGTACGGGAGAACGGCCTCGCCGAGCGCGCCGCCACCCTCGGCGCGCGCATGCTGGCCCAGCTCCGGTCGCTGGCCGTGGACCATCCCTGCGTGGGCGAGGTCCGCGGCCGGGGTCTGATGATCGGCGTCGAACTGGTGGACCCGGGGCGCGACGGTTCACCGCGCGTGGGCTCGCGGCGCGTGGGCGGGAGCCCACGCGCGGTGAAC
>NZ_JASKYR010000366.1:0-8422 GCF_041028215.1 Streptomyces flavofungini | reverse complement strand
GGGTGGCGAGCACGTCGTCGAGCCAGGCGAGCGTCATCCGTTCGTACGCGATGCCGCCGCGCAGGACGACGTGCTGCAACTCGCGCCCGGCGTCCGGTGCGCGCGACGCGTCGGCCGGCGGCGGGAAGTCGCGCCGCTCGCCGACGAGATAGCGTTCGAGGCGGTCGGCGTGGGCCGCGCGGTACCGCTCCACCTCGTGGAGCAGTGCGGCCGGGTCGCCGAAGGCGGCGCCGCGGATCTTCACGGCGAGCTCGTGCCGGACGCTCTCGGGCTCGATGGGTTCGTCGAGCCAGCGGGAGAGGGCGGTCCGCCCGGCGGCGGCCACCGAGTACTCCTTCTTGTCCGGCCGTGCCTGCTGCGCCACGGCGCGGGCGTTGATCCAGCCGTCGCTCTCCATGCGCTTGAGCACGCGGTAGATCTGCTGGTGCGTGGCGGCCCAGAAGTAGCCGATGGACCGCTCGAACCGCCGGGCCAGCTCATAGCCGGACCCGGGCTGTTCCAGAAGCGAGACGAGGATCGCGTGCTCTAGCGCCATGCCGCGATCCTGCTATGCAACGAGTTGCATAAACAAGGTCCGGCGGCCGGTTGAGACACGGCTCACCCGGGCGCCGGTCAGCCGCGTTCGAAGTCGTGCATGCGGCCGATCACGGTGAAGCCGCGGCGCTCGTACCAGTGGCGCGGCCAGTCGTTCGCGTAGGCGGTCAGGAACCGGGTGGCGCAGCCGTGCGCGGCGGCCATGCGCAGGGCTCTGCCCAGGACGGCGTCGCCGTAGCCGCGTCTGAGATGTGCCTCGGAGGTGATCAGGTCCTCGATCTGGGCCGTGCCGGTCGTCGGCTCCAGATAGAGGTCGGCCCATGAGGCGATCTCGCCCTCCGGTGTGCGGGCGCCGATGAAGTGCACGATGTCGGCGCCGCGTCCGCGGGCCTCGCGCCGCTCGACGAGATGGCGGATGACCTCGTCGTCGGCCTCCGTCTCCGGGATGAGGGAACGCCAGCGCCGGGTCAGCGGGCCTCTGAGCGCGTCGAGGCCGACCGGCCGCGCGGCACCGCCGACCGGTACCGGGCCGGTGTGCAGCATGACCAGATAGGTGGAGTGGGAGTACCCGGCCCGTGTGAGGGGCGGCGCGCAGGCGGCGCCGACCGTGTCGTCGAGGACGGTGATCAGCCGGTGCGGCAGATGCCCCAGGGCCTCGTCGGCGAGGGCGGGCAGCGCGTCGGGGTCGACGGCGGAGTCGATGACGACCTGGTTGTTCGCGCGGGAATGGAGGAAGGCGTCGTCGTGGACGGCGAACCCGCCGGGCAGTTCGACGACCCGCGCGGCCTGGCGGCGCGCGAAACCGGCCATGAAGGCGTTGATCCGCCGCAGAGTGCGCTCGCGCGCGGCATGTCGGGTGGCGTCTCGCGCGGCGTCCGAGGGGGTGCCGTCCGGCACGGGTGCGGGGAGCCGCAGCGTCGGACACCAGCGCCGGGCCACCCGGTGCAGCCGCCGCCGGTGGTCGGCGATCCAGCCGTCCGGCGGGTCGACCGGGACCCGCACGGTGACCATGGATCCCGGCACGTCCTCGACGACCACCTCGGGGCAGTCGCGCTCGCCGGTGAGCCGGACGGAGAGGGTGGGTCCCCGGTCCATCGCCAGCCAGTCGACGTTCTCACCGGCGTCGAGCCCGTCGAGCGCCCCCGCCCAGCTCTCCAGCGTCGACCGGGAAAGGGCCAGGGCGAGGCGTCCGGACACGAAGGGCGTCGTCACGACGATCTCGGCGCTGAGGCCCTCGCGCCAACCGGGGTGGGGCCCGAGGACATCGACGGTGACGCTGTTCCCCTCGTCGTCCGCGAGACGGATGAGACCTCTTGCTGCGGCATCGTTCACGGCTGCCCCTTCATGAACGCATGGACGAGTCCCGCAGATCCTTCCGTCACGGGGGCGGCCTGCGCCACCTCATTCCGACCGTTCCGGCGGGACACGGCACCGATCGTGTCCGTTGTGTGCCGGTAAAGGAAATCCCAAGAGGGGAGAGGAACTCCCAGGCGAGGCAGGGCGTTGGCAGAAGGACCGCGCGGATCGCGCGCGGACGGACGAACGGGCAGCTGAGGTGGCACGCATGGCGATGTGGGACCGGATCAAGGACCAGGCCAAGGGTCTTCAGCAGCAGGCGCAGGGCGGGCGGAGCTCCGGCGGCCACGGGCACCCCGGGGCGGGTCCGGGCACGGGGGCAGGCGCGCGCGGCGGCTCGAAGGCGCAGCTCGTGGGCGTCCTGAAGACCCAGCTCGCCTCGCTCAAGACCGAGCTGAAGAGCGGGGCCTACCGCGACGCGAGCATGGCCATGTGCGCCCTGGTCGCGGCGGCCGACGGCACGGTCGACCCGGCCGAGCGGCAGCACGTGGAGTCCCTGATCCTGCAGAACGACGTCCTGCAGAACTTCCCGCCCGAGCAGCTCCGGCAGCGCTTCAACAAGCACGTGGACCAGCTCTCGTTCAACTTCCAGCAGGGCAAGGCCGAGGTCATGCAGGAGATCGCCAAGGCCGCGAAGAAGCCGACGGAGGCCAGGGCAGTGATCCAGACCGGCTTCGTCGTCGCCGGCGCCGACGGGTACATCGCCCCGGCCGAGGAGCAGGTCCTGCGCGAGGCGTGCGCGGCACTGAACGTGTCGCCGCAGGAGTTCGGCCTCTAGAGCCCTACGGCGATGCAGGCCTCACCGGGCCCCGGCGGCCTTGTCCAGGAGCGGGTGGTGAAGGAGTGCAGCCGCCCCTGGGCCAGGGCGAACCGGGGCAGCGTGACGCCGAACGTCCGGGCGATCGCCGCCAGGGCGGTGGCCGGGCCCCGCTGTTCCGCGGGGCGGCCGCCCTGACGGAGTCCGGGAAAGAGCTGCTCCGGTGCCAGCTCGTCCGGTATGCGCCCGAAGCGCTCACACCGCTCGCCGCGCACCCCCACTGACAACCGGCCCGGGACCCGCGCGGAGGCGGGCCGGATGCGGGCCGGCCCGCTCCTCATCGGCCGAGGCCGGAGGGTCAGTAGATGTTGACCTCCACCTCGGCACCGTCCCCCCGGGTGCTGTTGATCTGGGCGCGCAGGGAGATCTCGTCGTACACGCGGTACTCGCGGACGATGCGGCCGTTCTGGATCAGGAACTGGGAGACGCCGAGGACCGTCACCGGTTTGCCGGTGAGGGGGCCGAAGGACGGGGTGCCGCGGTAGGTGCCGTGCATGGTCCAGGTGACGGCGATCCGCAGACCGGCGTAGCGGTGCGCGAAGTTGGTCTGCACGTCCCGGACCGCGAAGCGGGCGTCGGGGAAGGCGCCCACCAGGGACAGCAGGTCGCTCTGGTAGCGCTCGGGGCGGATGACGGTGCGGTCGCCGACCGTGTGCAGGAAGAGGTCCCGCGCCATGAACTCCTTGACCTTGTGGAGCCGGCGCTGCGACCACACCTCGTCGATGAACTGGAGCACCATCTCGCACTCGGGCCGGTAGTCGTCGGGGCGCGCCCCGCTCACGCCGACGGCGAGGACGTCCTTCGGCGGCTCCTCGGTCATCGAGCCGGTGTATCCCTGGAAGAGCAGGGCGCGGCCCGCCTCGTCCGGGTCGATGCCCAGCTGGAGGCAGTCGGCCAGCTCGTCGCGGACCACCCACTCCTCGACCATCCGGCCGCGCCGGTAGAGGCAGTTGGCGACCGTGCGCTTGCGGACGCGGACGTTGCGGCCGTCCACCAGGTGCTCGTCGGCGGAGAAGACCAGGTGCGAGCTGAGGAAGGCGTCGTCGCCGCGCGCCTCCCACACCACGTCCTCCGCCTGGCCGATGTGCCCCGGCGTTGCGCCGATGCGCATCGTGGTGCCCTCGATCACACCGTCACGGCCCACCACGGTGCCGAGGCTGGTGTGGACGATCGAGTCCGGCTCGTAGTTCTCGACGATGTGGGCGATGTCGCGGTCCACCCAGATGCGGTCGGTGACGTCGCGGATGAACTCGTCCGGGTCCGCGTAGGGGAGGTGGGCGACGGGGTCCAGCGGCATGGTGCTTGCCCTTCTTGGTTGATGCTCGAAACAGGTGCGGGTGTGTGGTGCGTATGCGTATGCATACCCGTCATCCGGGGAACTTGTCAGCCCCCAGGTGGCTCCGGTACGTCTCCGTCATGAAGGCGCTCACCACCACGAGGGCCAGGACCGCGGCGGCGGCGAGGTAGACCCACACGGCGTAGATCGTGTCGAAGCTGCTGACGAGCAGCGCGGCGACGAACGGCGTGATGCCCATGAAGATGGAGAACGAGCTGTTGTACGCGATGGCGCTCGCGCTGAACCGGGTGCGGGTCGCGAAGAGTTCGGCCGTGCAGACCGTCACGATGCCGGTCAGGAAGAACTCGGGCACGATGTAGATGAGCTGGCTCGCCACCGCCGAGCCGAACGTGCCGCCCTCACCGACCCAGAAGGCGAGCGGGACGAGCACGACGCAGGCGATGGCCCCGGTGACCAGCATGGGCTTGCGGCCGATGCGGTCCGAGAGCATCCCGGCCAGGGGCAGCAGCGGGATCAGCACCGCGACCGAGATGGCGTTGGAGGTCAGCGCCATCCAGCGCGGCAGCCCCAGGGTGCCGGTCAGGTACTCGGGGTAGAAGGTGACCCAGCTGTAGGACAGGATCGCGAGCATGACCGAGACACCGCAGTAGGCGAGGATCGCCCGCCACTGGGTGCGCAGCGCCTCCTTGACCGGCGCCTTGACGACCTCGGTGCCGCCCTCGGTGGCCCGCACGAACTCCGGTGACTCGTCGATGCGCCGGCGCAGCCAGATCCCGACCAGGCTCAGCGGCAGCGCGAGCAGGAACGGCACCCGCCACCCCCAGGAGTCCAGCGTCGGTCCGTCGAACGCCCAGCTGGTGAGCGCGGCGGTGCCCGCACCGCCGAGGATGCCGACGAAACAGCTGTTGGAGGCGTACGAGGCGTAGTAGCCGCGCCGGTTCGGTTCGGCCCACTCCACGATGAAGGCCACCGCCCCGACGTACTCGCCGCCCGACACCATGCCCTGCACCACGCGCAGGAGCAGCAGGAGCAGGGGCGCGAGGATGCCGATCTGGTGGTACGTCGGCAGGGCGCCGATCATGGCGGTGGTGACGCCCATCAGCACGATGGTCCACAGGAGCGTCTTCTTGCGGCCGACCCGGTCGCCCCAGCGCCCGACGAGCGTCCCGCCGAGCGGGCGGAAGAGGCACGCGACGGCGATGATCCCGTAGGTGCTGAGCACCGCCGTCGTCGGGTCGCTGTCGGGGAAGAAGGCGGGGGCGAGGACCGGCGCCATGTAGCCGTAGAGGCCGTAGTCGAATTGTTCGACGAAGTTGCCGATGCTTCCCGCGCCGATGGCTCGGCGGATCGCACTCCGCTTCTCCGGTTCGGTGGGCGGGGTGCCGGTGGTGGTGGCGGTGGTGGGCGGCGCTGCGGCGGACATGGCTTCTCCGTTCGCGCAGGGGCAGAGGGGTTATGCATACGTATGAACTTCCGCCGAACACTAAGGAGCGCGGCAGAGGCCGGTCAATAGGCTGGCGACAGGTCTTGCGGCGGTCTCCCGGCGGTCCTCAGGGGGACTCGGCGGGCGCCGCCAGGGAGCGCAGGGTGTCCATCAGGACGTGGGCCATGTTGTAGAGCACCAGCTGCGCCCCGGCCCGCTCGGCGGCCCGCGCCCGCACGGTGTCGGGGACGATCGTCATGACCGCCCCGCCCGCGCCCCGTACCGCCCGGTGAGCCTCGGCGACCAGGCCGTCGATCACGTCCCCCGCGGGGAATCCGCGGTCCGCGGCGAGGTCCGCGGGCCCCACGAGGACCGCGTCCACCCCCTCGGTGGCGGCGATGTCCGCGGCGGCGGCACACGCCCGTCCCGTCTCGATCATCACCACCACGAGGGTGTCGCGCGCGGCGGTGACGTGGTCGGCGGCGGAGACCGTGCCGAAGCGGCCCGACCTGCTGTAGGTCGCGAAGCCCCGGGTGCCGAGCGGCGGGTAGTGGGAGGCGGCCACCGCCCGCCGCGCGTCCCGCGCGGAGTCGATGTGCGGATGGATGAGCCCCGCGGCCCCCAGGTCCAGGCACCGCAGCGCGAGGGCGGGTTCGCAGGTGCCCACGCGGACCAGGACGTCGATGCCCCGCGCCGCGGCGGCCGTCAGATGGTGCTGGAGCGCGGTCAGGTCGGCGGGCCCGTGCTCGCAGTCGATGACCACATAGTCGAGGCCCGCGACCCCGGCCATCTCCACCAGTGTCTCCGAGGGGAGCCGCAGCAGGGCGCCGTAGAGCCGTTCACCGGCCGCGAGGCGGGCCTTGAGCGACGCGCGCGGGGCCGTCACCGCGCCACCATCCCGGCCGACAGGTCGATGTCGGCGCCGCAGAGACCCGGCATCCGCAGCATCGCGCTCACCGCGCCGCCCACCTCCTCCTCGGTGACCATCCGGCCGAGGGCGGACCGCGACACGAACGCCTCCTCGGCCGCCGCGCAACTGCTGCCCGTCCGCTCGGCCTCCAGGCGGAAGTTGCGCTCCATCCGTGGCCCGGCGACGGGGCCGGGGGAGAGCGAGTTGACCGTCACCCCCAGCGGACCCACCTCGCCCGCGAGAGTGGCCGTCAGGCCGATGACCGCCATCTTCGACGCGCAGTAGGGCGTGCGCCGCAGCAGGGGCCGTTTGCCCGACACCGAGGCGATGTTCACCACGTCGCCCGCGCCGCGCGCCGTCATGGCGGGCAGGAAGGCCCGGCACATCAGGAACACCCCGCGTACGTTGATGTCGAAGACCTCGTCCCAGTCCGCCGCCGAGATCTCGGTCAGCGGAGCCACCGGGCCCGCGACACCGGCGTTGTTGACGAGGACCGAGATCTCCTCGCCGTCGAGGCTGTCCGCGAGCGCGTCGACCTCGCCCGGCACGGACACGTCGCACCCGCGGTACGTGACCTCAGGGCCGAGACCGGTGGCCGTCTCCTTCAGCTTCCGCTCGTCGCGGCCGGTGATCACCACCCGCGCCCCGTCGCGCAGCAAGGAGCGCGCGATGGCCGCGCCGAGCCCGCTGCCGCCCCCGCTGACCAGCGCGGTGCGCCCGGCCAGCGGGGTGTCCCGGCCGCTCATGCGCGGGCCTCGTCGTTCCAGGGCAGCGTGGCGTCGCCGTACTTGGCGGCGCGCACATCACCGGAGCGGGCGTGGCCCTCGAACAGCTCCACGCGCGCCGCCCGCCCGCACACCTTGCCGAGCCTCGCCGACGACGCGGTGTCGGTGACCTCCTGGTAGGTGACCGTCTTCAGGTACTTCCCCACCCACAGGCCGCCGGTGTAGCGGGCGGCGCCCCGGGTGGGCAGCACGTGGTTGGTGCCGATGACCTTGTCCCCGTACGAGACGCAGGTGCCCTCGCCGAGGAAGAGCGCGCCGTAGTCGCGCATCCGGTCCAGGGCCTGGCGGGGGTTGTCGGTGAGGACCTCCACGTGCTCGCTGGCGTAGGAGTCGGCGATCTCGAAGGCCTCGGCCAGGGAGTCGGCCACGACGATCTCGCCGTGGTCGCGCCAGGCGGGCCCGGCGAAGTCGTTCGTCGGCATGCCGGGCAGCAGCCGGTCGATGTGGCGCTCGACCTCGCGGCCGAGCTCCTCGGAGGTGGTGACGAGGACGGCCGGGGAGTCGGGGCCGTGCTCGGCCTGCGAGAGGAGGTCGACGGCCACCACGAACGGGTCAGCGTGCTCGTCCGCGACGACCAGGATCTCCGTCGGGCCCGCGAACAGGTCGATGCCCACCTCGCCGAAGAGCTGCCGTTTGGCCTCGGCCACATAGGCGTTGCCGGGGCCCGCGATGAGCGGCACGCGGCCGATGGTCTCGGTGCCGATGGCGAGCGCCGCCACGGCCTGGACCCCACCGAGCAGGTAGATCTCGTCGGCGCCCGCGAGGTGCATCGCGGCGACGGTGGCGGCGGGGATCTCGCCCCGGATCGGCGGTGTGCAGGCGGCGACGCGCTCCACCCCGGCCACCTTCGCGGTCACGATCGTCATGTGCGCGGACGCGGTGAGCGGGTAGCGGCCGCCGGGTACGTAGGCTCCGGCGCCGGACACGGGGACGTGCCGGTGGCCCAGGCGGACGCCGGGCAGCGTCTCGATCTCGACGTCACGCAGCGAATCGCGCTGCGCCTGGGCGAACGTACGCACCTGCTTCTGCACGAAGCGGATGTCGTCGATGACGGTCTCCGGCACACCGGACACGATGCGCTGGATCTCGTCCCGGCCGAGCCGGAAGGACTCCGGGCTCCAGTCGTCGAACTTCTCCGAGTATTGGCGTACCGCCTCGTCACCCCGCTCGCGGATGTCGTCGAGGATGGCGTGGACCCGCTCGGCGACATCGGCGCGAGCGGCGCGCACCTGACCGGCGGGCACGGGGGACTTGAGAAAACGGGGCATGACGGCTCCCAGGGGCAGGTTGATGCTGGGGG